>NZ_WXWO01000059.1:0-13264 GCF_009904845.1 Vibrio sp. V38_P2S17PM301
GCTTCTAACTTCTTAATGAAGTGATATTTAATTTAGGTGTAAAAAACTTAAAATTATAAATGTAAAGTCGGTATAATTAATTGATTTCATGTCAAATATACAGCGCTATAGTTTACTCATATCTCTCAATTACGACGTACTTAAAGTAACAAATTGACATAAACCATTCGAAGTTCAAAAAGTGACCTTCCAGCAACCCGTTTACATTCGCCGATTCCCGCATCAACAATAAAATGTTAACATTGTCACATCTGAACAGCGGTGGCTGTGAGCCAAAGCGCATGATGTTTTTTGGCGTTCTCCACTTGCATAACCATTAAATATAAAGGCAATAGTTTCAAATGGTTAATAACACAATTCAATGGTTTCCGGGCCATATGCACAAAGCACGTAAAGAGATTGAAGAGGCCATCCCTCAGGTTGACGTCATCATTGAAGTGCTGGACGCCCGAATCCCTTTCAGCAGCGAAAACCCAATGATTTCGCAGCTTCGTGGCGACAAGCCCGTGGTAAAGGTACTCAATAAACGTGATCTGGCGGATCCTGAGCTGACTCAGCTTTGGATTGACCACTTTGAACAAGAAAAAAATGTCAAAGCAATGGCCATCACAACGTCGAACACTCAAGAAGTGCATAAGATTATGGAACTGTGCCGTAAGCTTGCACCACACCGTGAAGAAATCGGAAAAAATATTCGCACTATGATCATGGGTATTCCGAATGTCGGCAAATCGACCATTATCAATACCCTGGCAGGCAGAACCGTGGCCCAAACGGGCAACCAACCCGCAGTGACCCGTCGCCAGCAACGCATTAATCTGCAAAACGGTATCGTCTTGTCTGATACTCCTGGAATCTTGTGGCCAAAAGTAGAGAATCCTCACAGTGGGTTCCGTCTTGCTGCCACGGGCGCCGTCAAAGATACGGCGATGGAATACGACGAAGTGGCGTTCTACACCGTAGAATATCTCGCTGAAGCCTATCCAGACCGTCTTAAAGAACGCTACCAGATTGAAGAACTGCCAGAATCCGATATTGAGTTAATGGAAGAGATTGGTCGCCGCCGTGGTGCTCTGCGTTCGGGTGGGCGTGTTGATTTGCACAAAGCTTCCGAAATTCTGCTGCACGAGCTTCGCTCCGGGACCTTAGGGCAAATCACACTGGAGCGCCCGGAAATGATCACGCAAGAATTGATTGAAGTGGAAATTGAAGCAGCGCGTCGGGCAGAAGAAAAAGCCAAACAAAAAGAAGAGCGTCGTAAGCGTTACCTGAAAAACAAACGCTGATAACAGACGACGGTCAATTTAAAAAGAAAATCCCCTGGCTTGTTACAGGGGATTTTTAGTTAAACCTCATTGTTACCCGTAATGAGGTGGTTTGGATTTATCCGTATGTCTTTTCTCCGAAGATCCGGTAAGCGGCGCTTCAGAATGGTCATCATGAGCCGGAGAAGCGTCTTCACGCATTGCTTTTTGAAAAGCACGCAATGCATAACCCGCATCTTCTCCGATACTGCGGAGTTTCTTTGTCCCGAAAACAAGTGCGATAATGCAGCCAAGAATCAACAGTTTTCCCAAACTAATTCCACCCATCTTATCCCCTCCTGCAGACTACATGACAGACCTGTCGTGCTAAATCAGGCTCTTCCCTTCCGTTAACCGAAGTGACTTTATCCCACTAAAAGACCACACCAGCTCACTTTCGTTCTTAACCTGAATTGAGTGTACGAAGTTGTCTGTATGCATGTTGCAAGCATTACCCGACAAGATGTAAAGATTGTATAAAGACCCAATACTGGGAATAAAAAAGCCCGGCGTACCGGGCTATCTGTCATCCACTGTTTTCGACCAATCGATATCCTACCCCGGTCTCGGTAATAATATGTCGTGGCTGAGCCGGGTTGTCCTCTATCTTATGACGTAACTGAGCGACGTGAATACGAACGTAATGGTGGTGCTCGACATAATTACTGCCCCAAACCTCTTTGAGAATTTGCTTATGAGTCAACACCTTGCCCATATTTTTTGCCAACAGCTTCAATATGTTGTATTCGGTTTTGGTCAGTTTTAAGGCGTCACCTTGTTTACTGACTTGTTGTAGAGCCAGATCCAAAACAATGTCACCAAATTCGATGGAAGCCGGCGCCTGTTGATCAGTAGATTTACTCATGCGAATCGCCACCCGAATACGGGCCATCAACTCTTCACTGCCAAAAGGCTTTGTCAGATAATCATTCGCGCCTGCATCCAATGCCTGAACTTTGTCCGCTTCTTTTTCGCGCGCGGAAATCACAATAATGGGTGTCTCTGTCCAGCTTCTTAACTCGCGCGTTAATGTAATGCCGTCCATATCAGGCAAGCCTAAATCCAGCAAAATCAAATGTGGATTCCAGTTTGCTACCGCATGTAGCCCTTGTTCGGCAGTGTCTACAATTTTGACCTGATAGTCATAACCGGCAATCAAAACATTTAAAAAACGTTGGATTGGCTTTTCATCTTCAATAATCAGTATCTTGATTTCACTGTTCATACAGTTCTCTCAAATCATAAAGTTTGCAGGGAATCGTGACACAAAAACAGCTGCCACCCCCTTCGCGATTGTTTGCAGTAATTTCGCCATGATGAGCTTGTACAATCACCTGACAAATCGCCAATCCCAGGCCGGTACCGTCCACAGCAGAGTTTTCCAGACGATAAAAACGTTCGAATATCTTGGTCAATTGCTCCTCAGGAATACCACTGCCCTGATCCGATACTGACAACACAAACTGTCCATCACGGTAATCCGTTCTGATCTCGATCTCGCTTTGATCAGGGCTGTATTTTGCTGCATTTTCAATTAGATTCGACACAACTTGTTCAAACAACAAGCTATCGAGTTCGACCAACATCGGTTCACTGATCAGCCGCACCTTATGATGTTTTACGCGGGCAGACAAGCGCTGCAGCGCACTGCCAATCACTTCCTCAGGTTCTACCCATTCTCGTTTCGGTACCAGAGCACCAGCGCTGTAACGGGTAATATCCAATAACTTCGTCAGGCTCCGGTTCAGACGCTCACCTTGTTCTGCAATGGAAATAAGCAACTCCTCGCGCACCGGATCAGCCAGCTTCACGCTACTGTCTCGCAAAGTCGTTGCCGCACCGATAATGGTGCCAAGTGGTGTTTTTAGATCATGCGATACCGATGCTAGCAACGTTGTGCGCATACTTTCCATACGACTGGTTGCTTCCACCTCGGCCAGCGCCTGAGTGGCTTGAGAACGAGTCAGAGACAGGCTAAGCAGTGAAATGACCCAGGGATCAACGGTGAGCTCTTTGTCCACATCGACCAGCAATACACCTATTGTTTCGTTGCTGTCGTTTAGCCAGTACGCGTTCATTCCTGGCGGCGTTTTACGCTCTTTAAGCCAACCTATCACATTGGGCGACGCGTTCTCATTCGAGCCAGTAAGCAGGTGCCAGCTCGGTTCAGCCAGATAAATTTGGCTCTCCAGCGATTGTTCTTTGCGCAAAAACTGAATGGTAGCCTGAGCAATTTGTTGGCTGGTTTGCAAAGCGGACAGATGGCGAGCGAGCTGATAATTGGTTTTGTGCCGATGTTGCAGCCGTTTGTTTTTGTCTATTTGCTTGCGCTGAGACTGTGTTATATTGCTGGCGAATATCCCACTAAAAGCCATGACCGCAAAGGTAATGATGTGCTGCGCATTCTGAAACCGGAACGAACTGTAATCGGGCAGAATGAAGTAGTGAAACGACACGATACCGACAATCGTCATCAGGTACGTATTTCTCGGCTTCAGCAATGATGCGCTTAAAATGTTGAGTAACAGAAACAACATCGCGACATCGGTTTCAATCATTTCTCTGCGGTACAGCACTCCCACGAACGTCACCAGTCCATACAAAGTTGCCATTGCGACAACCTTATGCACTTCTTGAATGTTCGCCACTTTTAGCGTCTTAATCATACCTGTTTCTCGTCGGTTCAAACAACTGACCAAGCAGGCATCATACAACTTTCCTGTTAAGTCGCAATGGTTGCGACGCAATATAAGGTTTATTGATTTATGAACTGGATTACAGACGCCAATACCGCCGTAGCACAAATAGCTTATCAACTGAGTGAGGTGATCGCCGTGTATCCCATCACGCCCAGTACCAGTATGGCGGAATGTTGCGAAAGCTGGTCTTCACAACAGAAAGCGAATGCGCTTGGTACCGTACCTACCGTGATTGAAATGCAATCTGAAGGCGGATCGATTGCGGTGGTGCACGGCAGTGCGATGTGTGGCGCCCTGTCGACCACATTCACCTCCTCTCAAGGATTGCTATTGATGATCCCGACGTTGTACAAGCTGGTGGGTGAACTCACACCTTGTGTCATACACGTCGCAGCCCGAAGCCTGGCCACGCATGCATTATCGATCTTCTGTGACCATTCGGATGTAATGGCAGTAAGACAAACGGGGGTTGCGATGCTGGTCGCCAGCAACGGACAAGAGGCACAAGACATGGCACTTGTCGCTTATCTGGCTTCTTTGAGATGTCGGTTGCCGTTTATTCATTTTTTTGATGGTTTCATTACTTCACACTCGCTGAGCAATGTCACGCCGGTTCCAGGCACAGAGCTTCGCGACTTGCTCCCTGAAGAAGATCTTCTGGCGTTCCGCCACCGTGCTCTGACGCCGGATCGGCCTACGCTACGCGGTGCTACTGCCGGACCAGACAGTTATTTTCAGTGTCGGGAGGCACAAAACAGCTATCACTGGCGCACACCGGAGATCGTGGAAGAGATTCTCAACGAGTTTGCCCATCACACTTGTCGCCAGTACCACGTCGTAGAATACAGTGGTCACCCTCAGGCAACCCGAGTAGTGGTCGCGATGGGGTCATCGGTTGAAACACTTCAGGCATTTGTTGAACAGCAAAGTCGCCATAGCGAACAGATTGGGGTCATAAACATTCGGCTTTACCGTCCGTTTCCGACCGAAGCCTTTTTGCAAGCATTGCCGTCAAGCGTCCAGCGCATCGCCGTTTTGGATCGAACCAAAGAACCAGGCAGCAGTGGTGAGCCGCTCTATCTCGATGTGTTGCAAGCAGTTAGTCAGTCAGGGAACTCCGCGCAACTGTGCCGAGGGAGATATGGGTTATCCGGGAAAGCTTTTTATCCGGAGGATGCTCAGGCGATCTTTGAGATGCTGAACTTGCCAGACGAGTATCTGAAACACGAATTTACTATTGGTATTCTTGATGATATTACTCAGTTGAGTTTACCGTCAGTGACTCCACGATTTTTGTCTTCCTCGTTAGACAGCACTGCCATTGTTTATGGCTACGGTGGGGATGGCAGCATTAGCGCCTGCAAAAATGCAATCACCACACTCGGTGAGCACTTTTCCTGGCAAGTAAACGCCCAGTTTGATTACGATTCGAAAAAATCCGGCAACATCACCACCACCTATTTACGCTTATCACCAGAATTGATTCGTGCTCCATATCCGCTAAGACAATCCGCTTTGCTTTCTGTGGCGCACATGAAACTGCTGGTTGAACGCGACATCGCCGCGCAACTGATGCCCAAAGGCACGCTGCTGCTGAATACTCCGTTAACAGGCGCAGCTCTGTGGAATGCTTTACCAATTGGACTGCAATGCAAAATTCAGTCGGATCAGATTAAAGTGATGACGATTGACGCCGACCGCATTGCTGCTGAACACGAGCTGAAAGACAAACCCAGCATCGTCATGCAGGTTGCGCTGATCATGTTGCTGGGCAAGGGTCAATGGCAACCACTGGTCGATAAGCTCAAAAGCGAATCTCAGGTTCGTCTGGCAGGGAAAAAACCGTCGGTGATAGACAATAATCTGCGTTGCATTGATGCCAGCGTCAAAGCGCTGAATGTATCCCCGTTTGAGGCTCAAAGTCAGCCTGCACCGGATTCAGCCGCCATGCCGCTGAGCATTAGCGTAACCTCGTTGACAGGACAGTTGCTGGCAGGCAAAGGGGATCGCATTCCAGTATCGCAATACCCGGCCGATGGTGTCTGGCCAACCAACACCGCAAGATTGGAAAAAAGGAACCTAGCTGATGAACTGCCTGTTTGGTCTCCGGATCTTTGTACGCAATGTGGCTATTGCGTTGCAATTTGCCCTCATACTGCCATCAGAGCAAAGATCGTCACCGCCGAACACAATAGCGATACGTTGAAGCCACTAAAAAGCATGCCTTACCGATCACGACAACATGCTGGTTCTCAATATACCTTACAGGTCTCACCCGACGACTGCACTGGCTGTCAGTTGTGTGCTCAGGTCTGCCCGGCTTCTGCGCGGAACACCCCAGAGAACAAAGCTTTGATGATGGTTGCCAAATCGGACTGTTACGAGTTAGAGCAACGCCAGTTTCAGCAGTTTGAGAAACTGCCTTCCGAATCGGTCCACCTGCAAGAAAGGATCGACGTTAAGACATTGCAGACCGTACAGCCCTATTTTGAATACCCCAATGCCTGCTCAGGATGTGGCGAAACAGCCTATATTCGCATTCTGACCCAGCTATACGGCGACCGCCTCTATATCGCCAATGCCACAGGTTGCTCTTCGATATTCGGCGGTAACTTACCGACCACACCCTACAGTCAGGATCAAGACCAACGTGGACCGGCTTGGGCCAACAGCCTATTTGAAGACAATGCCGAGTTTGGCCTTGGAATGAAGTTGGCTGTGCAGCAACTCACGCAACGTGCGACTCACCTGCTCAGTCAGGAACTGCCAGATCATCAGTACAGCATACAATCAGAGCAGATTCAGGAGAAACGTCAGCAAATCGAAACGCTTAAGTCCCAGCTCTGTCACGACACAATCAAACATGACGAACTGAAACTGCTGAGTAACTATCTGGTTGAAAAACAGGTCTGGCTGGTTGGCGGCGACGGCTGGGCTTATGACATTGGCTTTGGCGGACTGGATCACGTACTGCGCAGCGGGGAAAACATCAATATACTGGTGCTCGATACCCAGTGCTATGCCAATACCGGGGGACAAAAGTCGAAATCTACCCCTGAGGGTAAAACCGCCAAGTTGTGCTCACAACCTAATACGCAAAGTGCCAAAGATCTGATCTCGATGTACCAACAGGTACCGGGTATCTTTGTTGCCCGAATAGCGCTAGGGGCCAATATGAACCAAACCATTAAAGCATTGAAAGCGGCGGGCGAACACACAGGCCCCTCGCTCGTGGTGGCCTATTCACCATGCATTGAACATGGTTACGATTTGGCTCACAGCGCCGACGTTACACGGTCACTGGTAAAAGGCGGAGGTTGGGATTTACTGGCTAATGTGACCTAAGAGCCGACACTCGCGAAATAATACAAGGCCCGTAAGGGCCTTTTATTACAGTTCTCGATACACCCCCATTTCTATCAACCGGTCAGATGGGATCCGAAGACGCTCAGAGGTACGAAGGGCATGTTTGCTCATCAGAATAAACAAACTCACTTTCACATTGTGCCAAACGCCGCCACCTTTAGATTTGATCCGCTCTGACGACATCAAAAAGACCGTTTCCTGGGGATGTAAGTAAAGATCTTTCAGTGCACATGAATGGATCACCTGCTCGATATCGGGAGATTCCTGATAACCGACCCTGATTAGCACCTGCCAGAAACTGTCAGACAACTGTGTAATTTCTGCTCGCTTGCACGGATGCACTTGTGGGATCGATTCATATTGAAACGTTAAGATTACATTGCGTTCATGCAACGTTTTGTTGTACTTGAGGTTGTGTAGCAATGAACGAGGGACATGATGAGTCTCTCGTGACAAATACACGGCCGTTCCGGGAGCACGACGAATAGATTCACCATCCAGTGACGATGAGAGTGCCACCAGCGACAATTCGCTTTTCTCGGTTAAAATCAATTTGCTCCGTTGTTGTTGCCAAATATACATTACCGTAAACAATCCCCCACCGATCACCATCGGTAACCAGCCGCCATGGGTAAATTTCGTTAAGGTTGCGGAGAGCAATACAAGATCCAACGAAATAAATACACAGCCAAACGCCACGACTCGATACAGTGACCACTGCCATCCATAGTACGCTACCACCAGAGTCAACAAGGATGAGATCAACATGATCGCCGTCACTGCGATCCCATAAGCCGCCGCCAGATTCGCCGAGGATTGAAAGCGAACCATCACAAACAAGACCACGATACACAATAGCGTATTGGCAAAGGGCACGTAAATCTGGCCCTGTGACCGTACAGACGTGTGTTCAATTTTCAATGCAGGCAGATAACCATAATTCATCGCCTGGCGCGTCAGAGAAAAAATCCCAGAAATGACCGCTTGAGACGCAATGATGGCAGCCAGTGTCGCCAGCGTGATTAACGGCCATAGCCACTGCTTGGAAACCAGGTTGTAAAACGGCTGATTTCCGAACTCCGGCGATGACAAGAGGTAGGCGCCCTGACCAAAGTAGTTCAGCAGCAACGCTGGCATAACCAAAGCGAACCATGCCTTTCGGATCGGCTTGATCCCAAAGTGACCCATATCAGCATACAATGCTTCCACTCCGGTTATTGATAGCACAACCAGGCCTAGTGTCGTCAAACCAGTGCGGCTGTGAGATAAAATAAAGTCAACCGCGTAACTCGGATTCAGTGCATGAAGGATTGCAGGATACTGACCAATGGCCTTCACACCCAATAACGCCAGAGTCATAAACCAGAGCAACATAATCGGCGCAAAAGCACGGCCAATTCGTTCCGTCCCATACGATTGCACAGCAAACAGGCAGACAATAATCACAATAGCAACGGGCATGATGTAAGGCGCCAGATCCGCTTCGACAACCGCAATGCCCTCAACGGCTGACAATACCGATACTGCGGGAGTGATCACCGCTTCACCAAAGAAAAAGCCACTCGCTAACAAGCCAAGTAGCAGTACAGCATAGCTTAGCTTCGCAGGCGCATGTCGTTGAGCGATGGCGCACAACGTTAAAATCCCACCCTCCCCGTTCTGTGATGCCCGAGTCACCACCAACAGATATTTCAATGAAACGATGAGCACGAACGCCCAAAATACCAAAGACAACACGCCAAACACATTGTCTGGTGTCACCGCTATCGGATGGGAACCAAAAAAGACTTCTTTCACTGCATAGAGCGGGCTGGTACCAATATCACCATAAACAATACCGATCGCCAGTACAGCCAGCGGCACTTTATTTTGTTGATTGTATTTCATGAACCCTAACGTGTGGTAACACGTTCCTTACCGAAAAATATCCGGCCATGGTAGTCCGATGAATACAAAGAAAATGAATAGAAAGAAACGAAGTGTGTAAAGAGGATATAAAGATTGGAAGAAAATAACCATGTCATAGTAACAGGCAGTGAGCCACCCGACGCGACTCACCAGCCATTCCCATTCGCTCTAACGCTGAATTCCGGCGAGTTTGAGCAAGATATTTTCCAGTTGTTCCCATGGCATTAGCTGTGAATCAATAACTTCAAGACGGGATTCAAATCCTTCCAAAGACAATGCATTCACCGACACGACCTGGTTTGCAACATTAAAGGCGTAGCACCCCTTATCCGTGTTCACCACCGCTTTAACACGTTCTGCCGTTAGTGCACTCAACATCGAAAACAATTCGTCAAAATCAAACTGATATTCAGCGCCAAACAACCAGCCACAGCTAAAATAGCCCTGACCTTTATTTTCCTTTCTAACGAATGTCTGGCCTGGTGGGAGTTCAAACTGAGGCTCCATTTGCGCATGATGGTGATGATGAGCCTCTACCTTGGCGGAAGCGCCTTCACGTACTCGTTCGATGTCCAGCAGTTCGAGAGGGAGTTGCCCTTGCTTAACCAACTGGCTAAAAACTTTTGGCGGAGCCTGATCAGTCACCCAATCATTGAACACATCGATATCATGGGTGTCACACTGATCCACTTTATTCCCTATTACGATATCGGCACTATCCAGCTGATCATTGAAGTTCTGGTTTGAGGTATACTTTTTATCACTGAGATTACGCGGATCAACCAGCGCAATGGTTGCTTTCAGATCAACATAATCTTCGTACTGCGCAGAAGTAAGCGTCGCAACCACCTGCTTCGGATGACCCAACCCAGTTGGTTCAATCAACAGACGGTCTGGTTTCTGACGCAGCAATGCATTGATACCGACACTCATCGGCACACCTGCCGTGCAGCACATGCAACCACCAGGCACTTCTTTTATCATCGCGCCCTGATCAGTCATCATCGCTCCGTCAATACCAACCTCACCAAATTCGTTAACCAGAACGGCCCAATTTTGATCCTGTGGTTTGTTCTTTAATAGTTCCAGTATAGCGGTGGTTTTACCGACGCCAAGAAAGCCGGTGATGATATTGGTGGGTACTTTTACGGTCATGTTACGCTCCTTAACTAACGCCCTGAGTATAACGGAAATAAGCCGCAGCAAGCAGCTCATTATTACACGGGGTCAGTAAAATTCAGCGCAAACGAAAAGGCGCACATCATGGTGCGCCTTGTCCTCGTGACTCAATCGTGAGTTTGCGGATTGGGAAGTCTGTTGGTGCGACCCAATCAAGATACGAGGCTATGGAAATGAGTTTTTTGAATCCATCCAAATTTTAGGTAAGGCTATTGTATCCTCCCTGCGAGTCGGTTCAGATGCCTTACAAATTAACTATGGTTCAAAACCAGAAAAGTGCAAGCTGAGAATGTGATCCATGCATCATTTTGTATGCTTAAAATATCCATTTGAAGAATACTTGTTCACCATATATGCAAATCAATATTCCATCTTTACAACTATAGTTACCTGATGACAGGCGTATAATTTCAAGCACGTCGTTTCTGCCCCATCCCATTTCGAGGTTTTTCCTTTTATGACCAAAAGAGAGAAGTTAAAACATTCCCTGTTAGCGCATGTTCCTAAAGATGCCATCAATCAATTTCTCTCAAAAGATAAAACGCCAGTTTCCGTTCTTCTCATGGCATTACTGGTCGGTATTTTGGCCGGTGTGGTCGGCACTTACTTCGAAATCGCGGTTCACTTTGTCTCAGAAACCCGCACTCAATGGTTGAAGAGTGAAATTGGCAGCGTCCTTCCTCTATGGCTTGCGGCATTTTTAATTTCCGCCACTCTGGCATTTATTGGTTACTATCTGGTCCACCGTTTTGCTCCAGAAGCCGCAGGTTCCGGTATTCCTGAAATAGAAGGGGCAATGGATGGCATGCGCCCGGTACGTTGG
The DNA here is from genome assembly GCF_009904845.1 of Vibrio sp. V38_P2S17PM301. NCBI lineage: Bacteria > Pseudomonadati > Pseudomonadota > Gammaproteobacteria > Vibrionales > Vibrionaceae > Vibrio > Vibrio sp. V38_P2S17PM301. The sequence goes on from NZ_WXWO01000059.1 coordinate 11,280, forward strand.
TGGCGCGTTTTACCGGTGAAGTTTTTTGGCGGCATGGGCGCGTTAGGCTCAGGGATGGTGCTGGGAAGAGAAGGTCCGACAGTACAGATGGGCGGTGCCATCGGTCGTATGGTCACCGACCTTTTCCGGATTAAAAACGACGACACACGACATTCGTTACTGGCATCCGGGGCCGCAGGAGGCCTGGCGGCCGCATTTAACGCGCCACTGGCCGGCATCATGTTCGTAGTTGAAGAGATGCGTCCGCAATTCCGCTACTCATTGATCTCTATCCGCGCGGTAATCATTTCCGCGGTTGCAGCCAATATTGTTTTTCGCTACATCAATGGCCAGGATGCCGTGATCACGATGCCTCAGTATCATGCGCCAGAACTGCCCGCACTATGGTTGTTTCTGTTGCTGGGCGCCCTCTTTGGTGTATTTGGTGTCATCTTTAACCGCTTGGTGACCTTCTCTCAGGATATGTTTATCCGTGTCCACAAGAATGACCGCAAACGCTACCTGCTGACAGGTTCACTAATTGGTGGTTGTTTCGGGCTGATGTTGCTCTACATGCCCGAGCTCACTGGAGGCGGTATCGACCTCATCCCAAATATCACCAATGGAGGATATGGCGCTGGATTGCTGTTGCTGTTGTTTTTAGGCCGAATCATTACCACTATGATTTGTTTTAGCTCAGGCGCACCCGGCGGTGTATTTGCCCCAATGCTGGCACTTGGCACTTTGTTTGGCTACGCATTCGGCCTTATCGCCAGTACACTGTTACCTGAGCTGAACATTCAGCCAGGGATGTTTGCCATTGCGGGCATGGGTGCCCTGTTTGCAGCGACCGTGCGTGCGCCCATCACTGGAATTTTGCTGGTTATTGAAATGACCAACAACTATTACCTGATTCTACCGCTCATCATTACCAGTCTCGGCGCCGTCATTTTTGCCCAGATGCTGGGCGGACAGCCGATTTATAGCCAGTTACTTCACCGAACTCTGAAAAATGAGAAGTTGCGACAGGAGGATGTCCCAACCGAAGCTCAAGGGTGATTGCCAGTTATATCATTCACTTGGTATTATTCGCGCCACACTGTCTGAAAGGAATTGGGCAGTGCTTTTCGAAGTATAAGTTCTTAATGGAGTTGTAATTGAACTGGCGCAGACTGATCCGTGTACAAAATGTTCCCCCTTCTCAGGCAGCCCTTGCACTGGGTATGATAGGTCTTGGTCAGGCCTGGTCACTCTATGTACCTGAAGTGGGTACACTGATACGCCCTTATCTTGCTGCGCTTGGTGCCCTGCTCCTGATCCCAGTCTTACTCAAATACTTTACCAGTTATCAGACTTTTCTCGCAGATATTCGTCATCCACTGAGCGGAAGCTTAATGGCGCCAATGAGTATGGCTATCCTGATTTTGTGTGATTATCTGGCGGTGATTTCACCGGCGATTGCTTACCCGATCTGGTTTGCCGCGCTTCTTCTGCATTTCACCATGATGCTGCTGTTTTTCAGTTTTCAGTTACTCAACTTCAAAATGGCGAATATCGTCCCCAGTTGGTTTCTATATCCAGTCGGCCTGATCAGCAGCTCGCTGGCTGGTAACCAGTTCGAGCACACGGTATTCTCCGAAACGCTCGTTCAAACCTGTATCACTATTTACTTCTTTATGTTGCCAGTGGTTCTGTATCGCCTGGTATTTCTCGGCATGCTTCCCAGACGCGCCCGCCCTACCTTAGCGATCATGGCGGCCCCCATTAACCTGACTTTAGCGACTTACTTGGTAAACTTTCCTGAACCGGACCCGATTCTAACGGGCGCTTTGGCTGGGATAGCGATTACCATGACGTTGTTAATCTACCTATGCTACTTCAGGTTGCTTAAGCTCAAGTTTCAACCCTCCATTGCTGCCGTCACCTTTCCGTCCGTGATCAGCGCCGTGGCAATGTTCCGACTCACTACGTTCTTTCAAGAATACCACCCACAATGGCATTGGATG
>NZ_WXWO01000072.1:0-12589 GCF_009904845.1 Vibrio sp. V38_P2S17PM301
ATTGGCGCTGATAGGATTCGTCATACTGTTCTTGGGTTGGAATCGAAGGAAAAAACGTTCTGTAATCAATATTTTTGACCAATTCTTTAGGAATAAAAAAATTAATATTATTTAGCTGATTCGTGTTACTTGTTCCTTTCCCTATATCTAATCCATAATAATATTCAATAATATCAAACATCCCTTTCTCATTTGGTTGACGATAACGTAATAGCTGGTTATCCTTAGAGTCAAAATACCAAGCATTAAGCTTTATGACGTTGCGGGCAGGAGCATTTTCAATTTCAAAAGCCGGTTCTGAAGAGGAAAAAACTTTATTTTCTTCACGAGTTTTGTAACCACAAATAAAATAGTCACGATTGGGGTTATAATCAAAACCATCTTGACAGGCTGGTGCAAGATAGCTTTTTACCTCGACTATTTTTAATGTTTTCAAATCAAAACCTGCTTGTACTCGTTTTACGATGTCTCCGCCGGAGTCTCTCTTTGCGCCAGACCAAATCAATAAATTCAATACCTCATTGATCATAAATGTTTGTGTTTGAGTTGCTGGGTAATACGCTGTTCCCTTGATAGTAACTTTTTCAGGCAATAAATTGGATGCCTTTCCTGTAGTGAGGTCTAGTTTTATGGGTTGACGATGAGCCACACCAGCATCTAAGTAGTAAAAATATTGGCTATCTTGACTGAAGCTTGCGTTAGCGCAACTATTCATTTTCTTTATAGTTTTTCTCTCTTTTAAGTCAAAGATGGCACAAGTAAAATTAGCAAGCCCCGTATAGTAGCGTAATGATAAATATCGCCCATTAGGTGAACGTAGATCAGCCCCTCTATAAGGTAACTCTCCTAGTTCATCACGGTGTAATAATTGTCGAACATCTGTACCGTTCATATTCATAGTATAAACCGTACCATCTCGCCCATAGTGAAACATAATTTGAGGCTGTTTATGTACAGTATCCCATTTCTCTAATGGTACGTTCTCAGGAATTTTTGTAACGATTTTCCATGAAGGCGTACGTTCTTTCCCATTCCCATAAGGATTCCATTCTCGTCCTTTCACGATTATGTCTATTCTTTTTTGTACTTCTGGGTCCAATTTAGGCTTTGAATACCAATAGGAAGTGCCAGTACCGATAACGACCACAGCTGCAACAGCAGCAGAAATTAGGATTTTTTTATTCATAATTCTAGCCAAAAATAAGTTGTTTCATACTATCTAGCAGTTGATTCTCTGCTAGTTGCATTTGTTGAAGCTCTTCATCCACTTCGCTTTCTTGACAATCATCCGCTGCGTCAACAGGGTCTGGTTCTTTGAGCACTTCTTCATACGTCAGATCCGAGAAAACCGGCAGGATGCTATCGCTACCTTGGCTATTAGCCAAAAACAGACTGAACTTGCCATTAGCAGGTAAACCACTAATGAGTGCTTCGACGTATCCATCTTTAACTTCCGTATCGAATGCTTCGGTAACTCTCCAATCACTTTGGGAGTCTTCCATTATTGCAACCAGATTTTGGTAATCTGTATCTTCCAGTTCACCTTTATTTTGGTTGACTTCCACACGTACAATAAACCCACTGTTTTTTCCGTCCACATACGCAATAACAGTGTTGCTGCTATCAAAACTTCGCACCACAGCCTGATCATGTGTTAACCAAGGCATGTCATCCTCCGTTACTTGGTGAATAGCGGCGCTGTCTACATCGGAGGTAAACTCTTGAGCATTAAACGACTGCGCATCACTGTAGCAACACAGTTCATCCAAAGGCGTACTTTCTTCCTCGAGTTTTGCGCTGTCGGATTCTAATTGCTCAATTTGCCCAAAGCGTTTCTGTTTTGGGGAGAAGATGAGTTTGAGGCCATTGTCACCTTGTTGAAGTTCGCCGTTGATCTTATATGGCGCCCAAAAATGAGGGACAGCAAACCCTTCAGCTTTGCGTTTTATGACCTGAGGTGTCTCTTTTTGCTGCTCTTCTTTATAAAGGTTTCGATAGTACTCGACATCCACGTCTTGGTAGTAACCCTTTTCGGTGATTGCCAGCTCTCGCCAAAGCTTATTCTTCCAAAAGACATAGAGGTAACCGCCACACAGCTCAGACGCTTTGGCCTTATCTTTGTTACCGTCAAGGTAGGCAAGCGGCCTAACCGGCACCAACACGTTATCCCATTCATCCATCTCCGTTTCCTTGTCCACTGGCTGAAGATCTTCAGCAAGCTTCAACAAGATAGGAGTGGGCTGATCGGCACACGGAATCTTGATATAAAGCGTTTTCCCCTCAACTTCTAAGTCTTTGAAAGTGGCGAGGCTGCGGTGTTTGTTGTCCAGATCGGCTTTGCCTACGGTCACTTTCTCTTTTTGGGCTTCTGTTTTAGCCAACATTAGACAGGCAGCATTGCTTGACCACTGGCCAGCGAATTCAACCACAATTTTATGATCCGGAGAGGGTGGTACCGGTGTGTAAGTCAGGTTTCGTGCCAAAGGAACATCATCAGTGACTGCCTGATAGTTAGCTTTGACCGGTTTTGCATCTTGCGTTGCCAACACTTTATCAACTTGCATTCTCAGTGCAGGAAATGCCTGAAGTTGCGTGTCTGTAAGGCTAGTGCGGCGGGTAAAAGAAGACAGCGCAATCCACTCGGCACGAACGAGGCGCTGCCTGACGTTGTTGAGCAGGCTGTGGATGTCTTTCTTTGCTGACAGGGTGAGTCTTTCCGATAACGGCTTGGGAAGTTGCCGCAGGACGTCTTGCATGTTTCGCGCGCGCGAAAGCTGCCCGATGCACTCATCTGGCGTCAGGACGTAATCGAGTTCGTCATACGTTAACTTAGAACCCGGTATAAATTTGCAAAACAATTGCATTTGAGATCTCCACAACCAAGAATCTTTTGTTCATTCGGCTGCGGTGATGCTTAAGCTGATAAGGCTTAAATTTGGGCGATTTGGTTCTGATATGATACCCATTCACTATTTGAACTTCAACCATCATTATTTGGCGCTGTCACTGTTGTGGCGCACCACCCAACACAACCGAACCTCACATGGTAATTCTTTATTTATCAGATAGAAACCGAAGATGAGAAACCTTCCTCCCAGTTTGGGTTGATTTAATTAACTCTTGAATCATTAACTAGCTAAACAAGCGTGACTGACAACAAATCTGCCTGTTTACAGCACTCAAAAAGAAGTGGATTGGGTTTATCTTATCGAACAACTATCTCTCTATTACTGCTTCTCCAGTTGGTCCGATTAATTACCCCACAAAATAGAGAGAGTACTGTTTAACCTTAGCCTTAGCCCTAGCCATGATTACGCTCCTCTAGTACCACTTTCGCTTTTTTTAGGTCAGCGTAGGTTGGCAGTGGGTAGAGTGACTCGCTCCAATTATCCGCTTCTTTATGCTCAATCACATAACGGCTAAAGCCAAAGCCATAGGCGGATTTTTCAACTCGTTCTCCATCACTAAAACCTACGAACCCATATATCATTTTTGTAGTAGGGCTATTCTCAGTAGGTTGGTGTAATACGCGGGTAATATTTCGTCCATGCCCGGGGACGAACCACATATCACCACCGTTGAAAGCCAACAAATCCACTGTAGCAGGGAAATCGCCTATTTTTTCAGATGGTCTTCCCGAGCGGTATGCCGCACCGCCAAGGCAATAAAAGCCATCTCCATACTTTCCGCCCCAAACATTACAATCGTAGCTATCCGGAGTAAAATCACCGCGATCGGCTAGTTTTAAGGTTTTGGCATCGAACACGAATGTATTACCGCATTTGGGCACATCGCTCTCACCAAAAGTTTCGAGGTACTCTTCTTTCCTGCCTTTACAGCCAAACCCAGCCAGTCCCGGTTCGTAACTAAAATAGATCGCTTGCTCTGACTGGCTCATGTAAGGCTTGGCAAAAGAGGTCAAGTACTCTGCCCATGAACCATTCACATCGGTAAATTTTACTACCTCTTTGGTGTCTAGCTTAACCCGCAGAAGTTCATCTCTTTTTTTCACAACAACTTGTGTGCTGTCCGTATCCCACATGATGTCGTGACGAGTTGCACCATATACCTCACTAATGTTTGTTATTTCGCCATTATCTAGATCATACAGCACAGTGCTACTTTCCTGAGGGATAACAAGATAGCGGCCGTTAGGCGATCGTGACATATATTTAGCATAATCAATCCCAGTATTTGGCGCGGGCGGCAATATCCCCTCAGGGATAAGCAATTGAGGGTTAGTACCATCAATGTTTAATGCCCAGTAACTGACCTTGGATTTATCTTCTCGGTTTTCGATAGTAAACAGCACCTGAGGGAGTGTCACATTTTCAGTATTCCAATCTGCAACCTTTGGGTTATCCGGTATTTCAAAATCGTACTGGTAAAGCCAAGTATCCGTTTTACCTTTGTATAAATCTAAGCGGTCTGCCATGCTCTCTATTCGAGCTTTCTCATCAAAATAAGGTTTAGTGGCAATGTAACCAACGCCTGCGACAACAACAGTCGTCAAACCCAAGCCGAGTAATATTTTCTTTTTCATTGTTAATCCATTTTCTAATTGTGTTACAACGACCAGTCCAGCACTAATGACTCAAAGCGTTGTTTTTCTGCTGTTGTTAAACCTTTAGGCTTATCGTTTGGCTGAGCTTTTGACGGAGTTTCAGTAGCGCTCTCAGGTTCAACAAATAAATCGTTGTAAGCGACCCGATCAAAAAGTATGTGACGACTGTCTGGGTCTTGGTCATGTACCAGGGACATAGTAAAGATCCCGTCCGATGGTAGCCCGCTTAGTAACGCTTGCTGCGCTTGTGCAATCGCTCTTTCATCTAACCATTGCTGAACTTGTGGGCTAAAGGCGCTCCCCACCCCAACGCCCACTATAGCTAACGCGGTCAAGCCAAATACGACTTTTTTTTCATAAATTACATTCCTAATTCTTGTTTCCACAGCGACATATATTGGCTAAGGTTGTCTTCTGCATTCAGTTCTTGTTCGCTGCGTTCTGGCTCGGGCTCTACCCCTTCAGCCAGTTGGTTCGGAGCAGGCCAAGGCATGTCATCTTCGGTAACTTTATGGATGGCAGCACTGTCTACATCGGAGGTGAATTCTTGTGCACTGAATGACTGTGCGTCACTGTAACTGCTTAATTCATCTAATGGTGTGCTGGATTTCTCTAGCAAAGCAGCATCCGATTCTAATGCTTCAATTTGTCCAAAGCGTTTCTGTTTTGGGGAAAAAATGTTCTTGAACAGCTGAGGCTGGTCGGAACAAGAGATTTTGATATAAAGCGTTTTTACCGTCAGTGTAGTAGTAATGGCGAAACCGCTGAACCGGTGGGACCTATCGCGTCTTCCTTCCTTGTTTTTCTTCCATTCGAACTTATAAACTTAAATCGTTTATAGCAATGTAAACTCAGTGACTTCTCCATCTTTGAGTAGTTATGCTCGCCGACGTAGACGCGATTTGGGTGTTTTTCTTGCTCTGTTTTCGCAGAGCTAGAAACAACGGAAGCACTCTGTTGAGATTGGTCATTACAACCAATGAGCGCTGAGCTTAATCACTTGATTAGTAGTGTTTTTTAGCCTAATACGCCACAGCCTAAATCGTCTGTCGCCCAAAGGGCTACGCTTTCCTCACCTAAATTTATGGCAATTGGAAGCCGTGACATAGGGCGGATATTTTTTAACGACTCAATCACTGTCAAATTGTCGCCAGAATTTACATCAACATACTCAGAGCCTTTTTCGCCATCAACAGTGGGATACTCAACACCGAACAAATAGACATCTGTTGGTAAATACTTAAGGTCATTACTCATCGTTTTCTACCTCCAGAAAACGCCCGCCGTTAGCATCGGCATTATAAAGCACTGGGGTTTTAGCTACTCTGCCAGAATGAATCACCTTCCATGACTGTCGACCTTTTCCGGTCAACTCATAGCGATAATCAGATCCATAACGTTTTATGGTTATTATTGCTGCTCCTCTTTGTGTTTCATTACCGTTATTACTGATATTTACAACTTTCGCATAAACTTTCTTTTCATCGCCTTCCCTAGAAAACGCAAGCCAAGTTTTATCCTTAACGTTGATCAAAACTTTACGGTATGAGTTTACCGCCCATACGTACTTTCCATTAGGACTGATGGCTGTTTGTACATAAACACGTTCCTTAATCGTTTTTTCTGGTTTAAATTCGTCCTCGGGGAAGATTTTATAAAGCATTTTTAAAGTCTTGGCATCGAAAACTACCACACCCAAATCACCGACATAAATGAGCTTACCATCAACAATGACTGTAGATTCTGAAATGTCGACATCAACCTCTTCTTTGATCCCTGTCGCGAGTGTGTATTTAAAGCGCTTAAAGCCGTCTGAGAAATAGATGTAGCTAGAGTCGTCCGCCCAGACCAAATAAGGCTTAGTACGCGCACTGCCCAGTTGAATGGTCTGTTGCGTTTTTAAGTCAAAGATGGCTTTTATCAGAGGCTCGCCATAACTGTATGCGTATGCTACATAACGATTATTGGGTGAACGGCTCATCACAAAGGTCTGAGGTGACGCCATACTTGGCATATCATCCGTAACTAAACGTAAATCTGTCCCATCAATTTTCACGCTCCAAATTTTGTAGCCATTTTCGTATTCATTTACGAGAGGGTCTCGAGAGCTGACATTATTCCACCAAAACTGAATTCGAGGTTTGTCATAAGAGCTCGCATCAGACAAATCTTCACGGGGCCACTCTTTTGCTCGGCGCACTGCATAGCCCGGTTTAACAGGAAGCGTGCCTGGATACTCTGGCTTGGACAGGTCTTCAGAGTAAACAATAAAGTTGTGCTCACTTTGCCATTGGCAACGTGGCCCTGTCACCTCTTTACGTTCAAATGACGTTGTTTCACCAACATTGTAACAAGCCTTTTGAGCGGGTTCTTTTTCTACGGATTGTGTTGTTGCAGTATTCGAAGTTTGATTACTTTCTTCACCACAGCCTGTTAGTAACATAGCTGTCGAAAGAAGCATGATACTTAACGTTGTTCGTTTCATTTTATAATGTACTTTCATTTTATATTAATTGTGTTAGTTCAATGTCTTGATAAATTACTGACATTAATACCGTTTTATCTGAGTTATGAATTCGACAATGACGAGTTAGATTGACCCGTTTTACTACCGGTAGCCACCCACTAAACACGATTTCTTTACGGTTCTGGTCCACAAACTCAGCCTCGCGTAAGAAATCTTTTGATTCCATGTTCGTCAACACACGCGTGAATTATCTGGCACTATCGAGTAAAGCTCTGTTCCCGTACGTCCATCAAAGACACCAACCCCATATTCATCGACCATATAACGCTTACCACCTTAGGCCAAAGCTAAGTAGCGATTATTCGGTGACATACGCATTAACCTGACCTGACCATTAAACTCGTCTGCAACTAGGCATAAATATGTACCATCTGTTTTGATACTCCATACTTTTGGACAAGTCTCATAAAGCTCCTTTGTACTGTATGTCCAGTTATCCCAACGGAATACCACTCAGGGCATTTTTCTCTGCGATTCGGTCTTCAACCGTTTGAGGTTTTGGCGCTGGTTGTTTCGATTCATTAGCCTATTCTTGATTGCAGCCAGACAAGACCGCCAAGGCTATCAAGCATAATGTATGGCGTAGTTTCATCTTGTATTCTCTTGGTTATCGTTCCCAATGCGCGCAAAACCTTACACACGCGACTCACATGCTTTTTGGAGGTTAGCTTGGCTTATACATCAGTAGATCCGCAATGAGTGTTGAGCAAAAGGGACACCCTAAAGTTCAGTACTTCTTAGATCACAGCGCGGATACAGGCTTAATATTTCCCTTCCTTGCGAGCTTTTAACTGGCGCTGATAGGATTCGTCATATTGTTCTTGAGTCGGAATAGCAGGGAAAAACGATTTTAAGTCAAATGTATCAAACTGACTTGCCAAGTTATCAGGAATAAAAAGGTTAAGGTGGCTCAGTCGATCATAATCGTCTTTATACCCTATTTCTAGTTCATAGTAGTACTTGATTTTATCAAACATTCCGGCTTCATTTGGTTGGCGATAGCGCAACAAGGTATTATCGTAATTATTAGCGAAACCGTTGAAGTACCATGCATTCTTCTTGATTACATTTCTGACGGGAGCATTTTCAATTTCTTTTTCTGGATTTTCAAACAAGAAAACTTGGTTTTCATTTCGAGTCCTATAACCACAAATAAATAAGTCACGATTAGGATTGTAATCGAAACCATCTTGACAGGCTGACACCAGATAGTTTTTCACTTCTTTCAATTGTAATGTTTCTAAATCAAAGCCCGCCTGAACTCGTTCTATAATCTCTCCGCTTGGATTTTTCTTAGCGCCAGACCAGATCAATAAATTCAATGCTTCGTTGATCATAAATGCTTGAGTTTGAGTTTCTGGGTAATATGTTGTTCCATCGATTGTTAAATTTTCAGGAAGAACATTAGATATGTTGCCTGATTTCAAATCAACCTTTTTAGGTTGACGGTGAGCCGGACTAGTATCAGAATAATAATATGACTGACTATCCTTACTAAAGGTTCCATCCCAGCAGCTACGTAATTCATTAACTATTTTACGTTCTTTTAAGTCGAAAATAAGACAGGGCGTAAGATCTAAATTGTACGCGTAGTGAGTCGATAAGTATCTTCCATTAGAAGAACGAATATTATAGCCAGTCGGAAGTTTTCCCAATTCTTCACGGTCCAGTAGTAGACGAATATCTGTACCATTCATATTCATGGTATAAATCGTACCATCCCTTCCGTAATTAAACATAATTTGTGGCTGTTTATATACGGCGCCCCAATGTTCCTGGGGGGGAGAAGCCGGCATTTCTATATTAATTTTCCAGTTAGGTGTTCTGTCTGTCCTACCAGGATTCATTAAATGATCATATGCAATCCAATCAAGTTGAACTTGGAATTCTGGATCTACTTTATGTGACTTAGTAACCCAAAAAAGAGCCCCACAGGCAATAACTGTAGCGACGTTAGCTGATATCAGGATTTTTTTATTCATAGTTCTATCCAAAAAGTCGTTGTACGCATATCACTATCATTTGATTCCACTGCGTCGTGACCATCCGATCGTTTGCACACATGAGATACGCTTTTGTTTATAGCAATGGGAGGCTTGGAGGAGCATGAGAAGAAAAAGAAGGAGTGCGGCTATTATAAGCAGCACTCCGAAAGTAACGATATGTCTGGCAGCCTTAGCTGCCACTACGCATTCCCACACGCAAAACCGATACTATGCTAGGTGTAAGCAACGCTTACTTTAAAAGCAGGACTGTGTTTACAAAGCTTTGAAAACACACAGGATAGGACTATATAGGCTCGATTGTATTGAAACAAGATGACTAATCCGCCAGTATAACCGACTAATCCACTACCAATCATTGTTCATAAATGTGTAATTAGGCTATGGCTGCATTTATTAGCACAGTTGGGTTATGGTAATCGTCGAAAATTAGTGCAAATCCAATGTCTAAAAAAAGCAATTTCTTCAAATAAAATCACAACAAATCACTATTAGGCTCACAATCCAGATGACATTCTGAATAGAATTTGGAAACAAAATCACATTACCAACAATATATAGAAAAAGGGCCAGCATGCTGCTGGCCCTTTAATGAAACTATGCCGCTAACGGATAATTCCAATTGTCCGTGGTTAACATCGCCGTTGACTTACTTATCGTCAGCGTATCAATCGCGTCCAGAGCCTGGCCGTTAGTCGCTTTAACTTCTATGGTGTACGTGCCTACTGACCATGACTCCATATCAATGGATTCTGATGTCCAACTGCCATCACTACCTATAGTGGTAGTGCCTAAGTACTCATTGGAAACTTCTGAATCTTGGGTGATAGTAATGGTGACTGTCGTTGACTCCGCCAGACCGGTTGACGTGCCAGTTATCACGGTTGAACTGGTCATTTCCACCGGTTCCTCTATCGCAATGGTCGGTGTGATCTTGAATACATCATCATGTTGACTGCCGTCGTTGCCTACTTGATCCTGATAGCCACTACCCAATACCAAATCCAGTGATTCATCTACTGCGCTAACATTTACCGCAACAGTCCCTTCCCAAGTCGTCGCAGGTGCAGTTACGCTGCTAAAATCGATAACCTCGCCTCCCAGAGTCGCGGCAACACCGCTAGAAACCCGTTCATCAAAGGTGATGGTCACCGTCACTTCATCGCCATTTTGCGGTGACTCTGGGCTGTAAACCACGCTCTGGACGCTTGGCGCGTCTTTATCCAATATCAACTCAACCTGAGTGGCACTAACGCTAACCGATTTCTGATTCGTACCAGCCACATCCACTTTGATCGTGCCAGAATCTAAGCTGGCAATATCTTGTGTCAGGTTCCAGTCACCAAACTCATCGACCGTTACTTGCGCAGTTTCCGTTTGGTCACGCTGATCCGTCAATGTGACGGATAGTGCACTGCCCTGCTCGAAGTAGGTTGTGCTGCCTGTCACGGTAAGATTGCTATTTGATGTACCCGGAGCATTGACAGAGATCGTCGGCGTATATGGCAATATATGGCTAGAATCTTCCGCGCCTAGATTGCCCGCACTGTCTTCATACCCAGAGACCAGCAAAGATGTACTGTCTCCTGATTGAGTCGGCATTGTGACGGTACCACTCCAAACGATGTCATCGTTGGAGTTCAGCGCCACCGCCTCTCCTCCCAGTGTCGCAGCCACGTTGTGGACCACTTCGCTAAAGGTCAGTGTCACCGCCACGTCCTCGCCAGCACTTTGATGCTCTGGGTTAAATTCGACCTGAGTCAGGGTTGGAACCTGTGTATCCAGCTCCAGAGAGATCGCCGCTGAACTAAAGCTCTCGCTATTGCGATCTGCCGATGCCTGAACACTGACTTCACCGTCGTTAGCGCTCAAATCAAACGATACCGACCAATGACCGTCACTGATAACCCGAGCGGTTTCCGACTGAAGCGTACTGCCCGCCTGCTCTGCTACAACGGTTATTAGCGTGTCGGTCGCCAAACCGGTTGTTTGACCACTGATCACAACTGTCTTCGCTTCAGTCAAGCTGTATGGCGCATCCTGATTTGGTGTCAAAGCCCAGGTCACTGGTGTATTCACGGTTTGTGAATGCGCATCCAGAGTATTTCCCACGGTGTTTTTGAAACCACTCACTTCAACATCTACTGTTTCCTGCGTGGCAGCAAGTGACAACGTTGATGTTGTGGTGGCCGTCCATTCCGTGCCTGAGCCCGTTAAGGTCGTGTTTACACCCGCAATCGTTACTGCCCCTTCGGTCACCGATTCGCTGAAGGACACTGTGACCACCCCCTGAGCACCGTTGCTCAGTGTATCGACGGCAATATCAGTAACAACCGGTTTCTGCTGATTCAATGTCACTGTCTTATCCGTAGGTGCGAAATCGCTGGCATTCACGGTGACGCCATTTGCCACCGTCACATTCCCGCCAAACACCAAAGCAATCGAACCATCGGCAAATTCAGCAAGATTGTACTGCGCACTTGTCCACGTGCCGGCAGTGTCGTCGTAACTCACCAGCAGAGCGTCCGTTTCTACTGCAGCGCCATCTTTATCCAAACCGGTTAGTTTCAATGTCAGTGCTGAAGAAACAACGTGGTTAAATGTACCACTGATGCTCACCGCCCCCGACTCAGAGCCATTGACCAGCATTGGCAGACCTGCCACCGCCATTTCTGGTGAGTATGCCAGTGAGTAGTCACTGCTCTGATCGCCCAGATTGCCATAGGCATCCTTAAAGCTAGAAATGGTCAGTGTTACGGCATCCGTTGAGTCTATGGATGGAACAACCAGATCTGCGCTCCAGATATCGCCATCGGCATTCGCCGTGAATGCGGCTTCTTGTCCACCGAATGTCGCCGTGACTTCTGTGACCTTCTTGCTAAACGCCAGTGAGACATTAACCGACTCGCCAGCATCCTGATGCAATGGATTAAAAGTGACATTGTTTAAAATCGGTGCTTTGTTCGACAACTCAACATCTTGCGTAACCATTTCTGCACTTTGACCCTGGCTATTCTGACCGGCAATTTCAATGCTCCAGCTCCCTTCATCCAGCGTACTAACATCGACATTGCTTAACGTCCAGCGACCTGTGCTGCCAGTCACATTGACGGTTTGTGGTGCTGGCTCGGTGGCTCCGTCTTTACTGATGAAACTCACTGTCACTTGATCAGCAGCCAGGTCACCAAAGCCAAATGCTTCGCCAGTTAATGTCACATTGCTCGCGTTATCTGGGGTGATGGTGACGGTATCCAGTGTGACCGTTGGTTTGATTGCAAAGTCGTATTCGGCTCCCGCTGCGACTGTATTACCCACTGCATCCAGGTATTGACCCAGAATCAAGGTCGCTTCAGCCGATGTCATGTTTCCTAACGTGACTTCGCCTGTCCATTGTGTTGCAGCACCGCTTGTGCTCCAGACAACAGACTGACCACCCAGTGTGGTTGCGCCCACAGAAGTAATGGCCTTGGTAAAGTTCACCTTCACCGCCACAGT
>NZ_WXWO01000003.1:0-11988 GCF_009904845.1 Vibrio sp. V38_P2S17PM301
AACTAAAGGTTCCATAATTAAACGCTGTTCCATTTTTAAGGGTTCTTTTTATTTTTATTTTTCTGATTTTAATTTTTTTACTATATTTCCCTACAATATAAGAACTTGATATTGGACTCCAATATGAACTATTGCTTAAAACTTTACCTTCACTCCAGAACCACCCGGCCGAATCAACAGCCATTTCTAATTTCTGGCCGACTTTGTCTATGTTATCCATGATTTTTTTCCCCGAAAATGCCTCATAGTTCATATACCCTGACTTTTCATATGTTAAATGCATTAGTCCACGACCATAATAGGGAGAGTAACTCTTTATGTTACCACTATATTCTACTGTTGAACGGAATCTATCTGTTTCGTGGTATGTTTGTGCAATAAAGTGTAACTTTCTTATACATGTGTTTATTTCATATTTATGAAAACATTTGTTCAACGAAAAAGCGAAGCTTTCGTAGTTCCTATCGCTTTCAGATAATATGGATCTTCTGTCGTTAAATAAATCATGTTGATTTAGGCTCTCAGTCTCCCTTAGTTGAGAAACAATATTTTTTAACTCTTCAATTGATATATTTCTATTACAAAAACAAGACTGACCTTTCTTTATAGAAAAAGGCCAATAATGCCACAAATTCATATCGTCTGGCAGGTGGATATGATTTTGCACATCCTGAAGCCAGGAAAACTTATCTGCTCTTAGTTTTTCATGTTGAGAAAATATATCGTGATGCTGGATAAACTCCCGACGCCAAGGTGATATTTGATACTCTTTATGTGAAACAAAGCTCGATGCGTATTTTTCGTCCATGACACTTAAGGCGATCTCATGAATTTGGGCGTACATGTTATGAGAGATGTCTGTGTACCAGTCTGATGGATGTTTAACAATTACTTTCTCGAAATGCTTTCGCTTGTTTTCTAAGTAGATTTTTGCATCTCTGGGTTGAAAATTTGAGAAATCTGTTTGATCTTCTTTACCCATCTCCTCAAGCAGTTTTTTAAAGAAGGGATTGGAGAGTTTAAGAGCACCATCACTCCCGCTGCCGTCAATAGTAATGAGTGGACTTTTGTCAGCGTTTTTAGGGGAAATCATTTTTAAGAAAAATGCAGGAGGTTTGGCTACGGAAAACAACTCAATATGAATACGATTATCTTCTTTTTTGGTTGCCGCCACGTCATTGCTGTATTCGTGTAGTCCCATGTAGCCCAGTTCATCTCCGGCTTTTACTTTAATATGGCCTGCGTCCATATCCACTGGTGGCATGGGTAGAGGCAGAGCAACCACACTGCCATCACGCTTTCTCGCTGCACTTTCAGACATCCATTCTGGTTCGGAAACTGCTTCAGGAACCATCACTGAAGGGTCTTCCAATATATTGAATTTACTTTTTTTACCTGAAGCGAACCAGACTATTTTTCCTTTCATCTTTCGTTCAGCAGATGATGGAGATTCACCAAGTTTAATGACTCTACATTTGATCATATGATAAATTTCGTTGCCGATAGCATATGTATTGGTCGCTTTCTCTTCGGCATATAAGTATTCCAATACGGTGCCCTTTGACATTGACACCTTGTGCTCTAGCTTACTTTTCTTTGGTTCGGAATCAAACTTAAATGTACGGACATTTCTCCCGTCATCCAATAGCTTATAACGTGTTGTCAGGGAAGCGTTGGCACCAATATCGGAAGGTGGTGCTAAGTGCATGTAGAGAGAATAAAGCTTAAAGATCTCTTCGTCTTTTTGGTCAGGATCGCTTATTTCATGCTCCAGTAATACAAAGTTGTTGCTGTACCTGAGTTTTTGGTCTTTATATGTTGTTGTCTGGTAGTCTGGCTGTATTCGGTAAGCGACAATTCGTCCATCCAGCATCGCTTGTATCGGTCTTAACCCTTTTCCCCATGGCACCATTTTTGACGTCAAATGAACGCCACTGTGCCACCCATAGCCTTGACCGAGGAGATAACGGCCGCTTTTTACTTGGTCGAAGAGTTTGGTGAAATCACTGAGCGTATGATACGGCTCACCATTTCTTTGCGTGATCGGGAAAACTGCGTCCATGAGGTACCTTAATCTGAAAATATGTCTTCAAAGACGATAAATGGAGGGCGGTTCAAATTATTGGCTTTGGTATAAACCACGGCATGAATTTTACCTGCATTTGTGGTGAAACCCGACTCTCCGGTGGTGTTGACGATACTGCCCGACGCCATGGCGGAAACGGATAAAAGTGTCTCGTTAGTTCGAGACAGTATGTTGGTTAAAATGTCTGGTAGAGCGCTGGACATCAAGTTCATACCGGTTCTATAACCTTGTACCCCCTCTTCAACAACGGTGAGTGAGCGTGCGGCAGCCTGTGTTTGGATGAAATCTAATCGGGTATCGAGTGCCGCAATCAAATCATTGATGTACCCACTGAGTTGTTGGCTTATCTGTGTCCATAGTACTTGCTGAAGATATTCAATGGTGTTGCCGGTTCCCAGCAAACGTAATTTGGCGAGTAATTCTGCCGGCGGTTCAAGTAGGTTGGCCTGATAAAGAATACGCAAAATATCTCCATTTGGGTGAACCTGTTCAAAAAGCAGTTCTAACAAAGGTTGGTATTTATCTAATGACTCTCGATCTTCCTGAATATAGAACAGGGCGGAAACAAAAGCGGCAGAAAAGTCATTGGAGTGATTTCTGCTCACGACGTGAGGAGAGAGAATTCGGCTTTGCTCGTACACCATGGCCTTGAAGTCATCGTCACTGTATGAGGGAGACAGTAAAACACCCCAGTCATTGGAGACGCCGACTTTATCTTCCCAGAAGGGCGATCTTTGACCTGCAACATAAGTGCAAAAGTTATGTGTGTCGGGGTAAGTTTCTGTTGGCGTATTTTTAGATAACGTGGAGTTGGCCTTATAAGCGTCGCTACTCTCTTTGAGCACGAGTATGCATTCTTTTAATGGTAACTCGCTCACCGTACCAAGGCCTCGCGCATTAAGCACGCCGGAACCAATTTGGCCACCGCCAGATTCACGAAGTTCGAAAGGTGCGTTGGCATAGGGTTGCCCATTAGGGTATCGACAAACGAGGTCGAGAGTGTAGGTACCTTCCTGATCTTCGGTCACAGAGACGGACGGATTCTGAACACCACCAAGACACATCGTATTGGCTTTATTCATGGTCATCTGATCAGACAGCCGGCAGACTCCTATGCCTTCGATACTCACTGTTGGAGAGGCGGAAATAAATTCGGCTTCGGACTCGATAGTGCCGGATGCAACCCCTTTTTTATCGCCTCCTGCATCGCCAGTGCTTTTGGAAAACTTACTTCCTTTAATGGCAATGCTGTTTCCTCCATCCATTGAAACCGTTGTTGTGCCATCCGCTAGATCGGCAGATTTGGCGTTGTTGCCATAAGGGATAGGAACCACGGGTTTACCGACGGTGGTTAAACAGACATCCGGTAAAGTGGCGTTCGCCTCTCCTCCAGAGCCTTGATGGACAACGCTTAATCCATTTGCACAAACGGTGACACCCATAATACGCTCCCAAATAAGCCAAGGGAGTTATGATATACAATAAAGCACGTATAAATCTCACCAAAAGAGTAGGTAAAAAGAATGCTTTAATGTGACTTTGCACTAACTTAGAAGATCTGCGTTGCAAGTCTAATAACGATTATTTAATTATGGTTTTTGTAAGGCAGTGTCTTCTTACATGATGAATTACACCTTGATTCAAGTTCTGCTTGTGCTGAAATGGTTGGTTTCGTTACACTTTCGCCACCTTCAAATAACAATTAAAGTTTTACAATGAAAAAGTTAATTCCGCTGCTGGCGTTAGTCGCTGCAACCAGTGTTTACGCATCAGGCTCTGACCTGAAAGCGACCATGAAAGAGATGCGTGTTGAGTTTAAACATGCGGCTGAAGCACAGAATATTGAAGAGATGGAAGCGCCGGTTGCGAACCTGACTCAGTTGGTAAATCAGGCCAAACTGGGTGTTTACCCACCTGAGAAGCAAGACCTTTATGAAGAAGGGTTTACTAAGCTAACTGTGGCGTTAGATGGTGTTAAAGCACATCTTCAAGCCGGTGAGCTTGAGCAAGCGAAAGAAGCGCTGCGTCAGGTTGACGATCTGCGAGTTGAATACCACGATAAACGTAATCCAAGCATTTGGAGCAAGCTGTTTGGCTAAAAGTTCGTGCTGTTACTCAGGCGTGACTCCTGTGGGAATTGCGCCTGCAAAAAAGGCAACAGCAGTAAGCCGATCACCGCAGCACAAACGGATATGGTGACAAAGAATCCTGTCCAATGGTAATACTCCATGATCAATGCGAGTGGGTAACCAGCCAGAGCCGCACCCATATAAGCAAATAAACCAACAAAACCCGTAGCAGCTCCTGCCGAATCTTTGTGTGAGCATTCTGCCGCTGCCATGCCAATCAGCATCTGCGGGCCGAATACGAAGAATCCGATGGTAAAAAAGCCAGCGGACTGAAATACGAAATTGGTCAGTGGCATTAGCCACAACGCAGCGACCGAAAGAAAAATACCCATGGCGAAAATCAGGTTCATCGGGCCACGGTTACCTCCAAACAGACGGTCGGATCCCCATCCCGCGACCAAAGAGCCAATAAATCCCCCGACTTCAAACAGAGACAATGCCGCATTCGCATTGATCAGGCTGTAGCCGTGTTGTTCTGTCAGGTAAAGATTACCCCAATCGTTGATTGCCGTGCGCACGATGTAGACCAGGACATAACTGAAAGCCAACAGCCAAATGTATTTGTTATTAAACACATAAGCTTTAAGGATCTCCGCCGGTTTGAGGCCCTGACCTTCAATTTCCTGAGCCAGCTCTAGCGGGTCTTTACGCCACTGTCCTACGGTTGGCAAGCCCATGGAAGTCGGCTTATCCCGCAAGCGCCAGCAGAGCAGGAGCCCAATTAATACACCGATCACACCGGGGACGATAAACCCTTGTCGCCAACTGTAGTGCAAGGTGAGGTATCCCACCAGCAACGGAATCATGGCGCCACCAACGTTATGTGCGGTATTCCATATTGCCCAGCGGAATCCCCGCTCCGAACGCGAATACCAGGTCGTGAGCAATTTGGAGCAAGGTGGCCAGCCCCAACCTTGAAACCAGGCGTTCATCACCCACAGGCAGATAAATGCAGCAATTGAGCTCGACAGGCCAAACAGAATGTTGATGATGCCAGTGGCGATTAACCCCAACCCCATGAAGTATCTTGGATTGGAGCGGTCCGAAATGATGCCGGAGAGAAATTTAGACAGCCCGTACGTGACATAAAACAGAGTACCGATGATGCCGATGTCACCTTTATCCAGCCCTAAGTCGGCGATCATGGCTGGCATGGCGTAATTAAACGTTTTACGCGTTAGATAAAACCCCGCATAACCCAAGTACATTCCGAGCATGATGTGTAGCCGCCAGTACTGGTATTTTTCACGAGTCTGAGCTTCATTCAGTGTCGCTGTGAAGGTCGGCATTGCGCGTAAAAGTCCGAACATTCCTGGCCTCATATTCTTGGTATTTGCACACGAATATGTGTGCCATTGGGTTGTGCACTTTCTGTGGTATGGCTGACAAGACTAAACTGGCCACCAAGAGCCTGAACTCGTTCTTGCATACCCCTTAAGCCAAGACCTTTCATTGAATCCTGAGGTTTAAATCCGATGCCATTGTCCTTGATATCGAGGACAACCAGCTCGCTCAGACAAACCACAATGCGAATGTGACTGGCATGAGCGTACTTCTGGGCATTATTCAGCGCTTCCTGGCACAGCCGATAGAGGGTGACGCTGGTGGCATCATTCAGGGAGTCTGATTCTCCTTGCCACTCTATGGTCACATCTGTGCCTATGTGCTCAAACTCCATTTCTCGGACCAGTTGCTCTATGGCTTCGACCAGGTTGAGGTCATCCAGCGTTTTGGGGCGCAAACGGGTGAGCAGACCTTTGGTGGTGTCATAAACATTCAATGACAACGACTCAATCGTATCCGCGCAATTGACGCCCATCTGATTGGTTTCAACACGTTTGATGATACTTGCTTGAGTGCGGATCGCAGTAATGTTCTGACCGATTTCGTCATGCAGTTCACGCGCCACTTCTCTACGTACGGATTCTTCCGCCTTTACTAGCTGCCGTGACAGGCTCTGATTGCGTGATAGCTCGTTACGCAGTTGCTGGTTTAAGTCTCGCTGGCGTTGCACCGTCATACCGAGCAAAATCCCCGTCAGAGTTTGGGCAGATAGGGACAAGAGAAGATCCGTGATTTCCAGTTGAGATACGCCACTGCGCGCGGCGATCAGCGCGATACTATTGAGCAGCGTGCCGAGTAGGGCACCTTGCCAGCCATAACGAACCGCGAGCAGAATGATCGGAATTGCCAGGCAAAAAGGCGCAAAACGGCGCAGTTCGTCAGGCAAACCGATTTGCAATGCGATACTGGCCGAAAACAGCAGAGAAAACAGCACTACTGGCCGGATCTGAAATTGGATCGGTCGAGAGATAAGATTTGAGGTGAGCGGGATCCAGGTACTCTGGAACAGGTAATTCCAGATCAGATAACAACTCGGAACCAGCATTAAGCCACCGGTAATGCTGACCAGCCAGACCATGTAGATCGATGAGACGTGCGAACTCACTGCCAGTACATTGATAAACGCGGTCGACAGGATCACTGCGGACATGACGACTAAGCGTCGCCACTGAGTACCAAAATAGTAGCGTTTGGCCAGCCAGGTCACCGGAATGCTGAGCAGACTGGCGCCCAGAATAGTTAACCATTGCGGTTGCTCAAGCAACATCGCCAAAGCGATGGTGAGCAGCCATTCGGCAATGTAGGAGCAGGCCCAAAAGCGTGGACTGGTATGCAGAGTAATCCCGAGTCGTAGCGCAAATGGGAAGAACAGAATTGCCAGCTCTGGATCGTTAACGAAGTAGTATGAGATCACCCACAAACAGAACCAACTGCAACTGATCAGCAACCAGCCACTTAGGGATGTGAGCAGGAAACGGCGCATTACAAGGAGGTGTCCTGAAACAGTTTCGCCAGAGAGACATTATTTTTTACCCCTAGCTTATCCATCGCATTCGCCCGATGTACATGGACGGTTTTATGGCTTAGCCCCAGTTCTGCGGCCACGGCTTTGACTTCTAGGCCGGATGCCAGCATTTCGCAGACCTGACGCTCTCGTTTGGTCAATTGCGCCAGTGAAGGGCGGCTTTTTGGGGTTGCCAGCTTCAGGGCAATATCTGGCGTCAGGTAGCAGCCGCCGCTGGCGCTGGTGCGCACCGCCTGGATAAGCTCATCCGGACTACAACGTTTACTCAGGTAGCCCAGTGCGCCAGCTTCCAACGCTTTTTCAACCATGGCTGGTGAGTCATGCACGCTGAGCATCACGCAAGCGATGCCGGATGGCAGTTCCTGCAGCAAAGCGAGCCCGCTCTCGTCTGGCATTGAGATGTCAAGAATACAGACGTTGGCGCCAGAGCCGGGTAAACCCCGTCGCGCTTCCGCAACCGAGCCGAATTCACCCACAATGTGAATATCCGTTTCCAGTCCGAGTAACTGGGCAAAACCGGACCGGACGACAATGTGATCATCTACGAGCGCGACATTAATCATAAGTGAGATTCAAACTGGACAAGAAAGCGGCATAACTTAGCGCCGGGATGGCGATTACGCAACCGAATTGATCAATAAAATGGGTCAGAAAATAAAAAAGCACGCCAACTGAGTAACAGATGACGTGCCATTGGGGAAAGGTGAGCGATTAAGCCTGATGTTCAGCCAACTCTAGCTTCTTCGCACGGCGGATCTTTTTCTCTTCGGCAATCGCAACGAATGCCAGCAGAACAATACAGATCATCGCGGATGTATCCAGCGCAGCGAACGTGCCTTTCCAGCCGGTTAGACCGAAGATTGGTGTACCGTCAGCGATCATACCGAGGCCCAGCTTAGCGAAGCTGTCGCCAATCAGGTAAGCGAACGTTCCTTTGATGCCATCCGCCACACTAATGGCTTTTTTCGGCACGAAACCAACTGCAGCCACACCGATCAGAAGTTGTGGACCAAACACCAGGAAGCCGAGTACGAACAGAGAAGCCAGATACATAAACTCATTAGCGGCGTGCTGGTAGAATTCCAGTGATACGATGATCAGCCCCAGTGAAACACAAGCAACCAAGGCGCGACGGCCATTGGCAAGATCTGACAGGTAGCCCCACATCAGTGTGCCAACCAGTGCACCAACTTCAAACAAGGTAAAGCCGGAGATGGCGGTTTCTTTAGATAAGCCCAATTCCTGATAGGCATAAACTGTAGACCATTGATCGATACCGATACGAACGATGTACAGGAAGATGTTGGCGAAACACAATAGCCAGATCACTTTGTTTTTTAGCACGTATTCAACAAAGATCTCACGTTTGGTCATCTGTTTCTCTTCGGCTGTAGTGTCTTCCTCGCTCACCGGCTCATCAAACAGCTCTTCAACCTTACCCAGACCATAAGCCTCAGGTGAGTCGCTGCCAAAACGCAGTCCGACAAAGCCGACGATAAGCGCAATGATCGACGGGAAGATAAACATACCGATAACATGACCATCAAACAGGACGTTGGCACCAAACAGCGCCACACCTGCAGCCCCCGCGCCACCAACGTTGTGCGACATGTTCCATAGCCCGAGGTACGAACCACGCTTGTTGCGCGGCGTCCATTTGGTGATGGTTGAATAGCTTGATGGGCCACCGGTACTCTGGAAGAAACCGCTTAGTGCGTAGAATGCCACCATCAGAAACAGACTGGCGCTGCCACCGCCCATGCTGAAACTGAAACCGAGCATAGCCAAGCCCGACAAAATCAGCATAAACGGCAGGAACTGCTTGGTGTTTTTGCCATCGGCGTAATAAGAGACAACGGTTTTACCGATCCCGTACGTGATCGAGAATCCAAGACCGATCAAACCCAGTTCTGTCATCGACAGGCCATAGGTGGAGATCATGTCGTTTTGGGCGACGTTGAAGTTTTTGCGAATCAGGTACATGGTCATGTAACCGATAAACACCACCAGGTAAGACTGGATAAATGGCTTGAACCACATTTTTCGGCGGATCTCTACCGGCAGATCTAAGGTCGGTTTACGGACCTGTTCGAGTAGTTTAAACATGCGGAATCCTCAGACTCAGAAGTTGTCGCCGGGCTGGAAAGGGCCGGCAAATTAAAATGTGTTTACGCTGGCGAGAAGTGTAAGCCTGAGAGAAATGCATGACCTGAGAGCGAGACTTAGAAAAACTAGGAATATTTCCTAGAAATAGAATTATCAGTAATAAAGCGTGAATAGGGTCACAGAAGGTAAGGAGAAAAGGCTCCCCCGAATGGGAAGCCTCGAGTGGTTATTGATTGCAGTTGCGCTCTCCGGGAATACCGCTGCCCAGAAATTCAAAGCGAACTCGTTCTACGTTTTGCAGATATTGAGTATCGGCCTGGCCGAAATCCGCCACTTTGACATTCCACGTCGTGAATGGGGTCGGTTCAAAATACGCGTACGCCAGTTTATTCGCCACCGCGCCGTCGAGAATAATACTGGTCTGGTTATGTTGAGCGTCATCCAGGCGATAATCGAACGAACGGTTAAGTGGTGTTGAACTGAACGCAAATTGCTGGTCTTTGAAGCGATCCTGATAGTTGCCTGAGTTGGATAGCTTGAGGTTGAATTCCTGACCGTAAGGCAACGATTCGCCTTCCAGGTAAACACGCAAAGTCGACAGGCGAACGCGGTCGTAGCGACAGAATTTTTCATTATCCAACGCGAGTTGCACATTCAATTCACCATGTTCGGCCAGGCTCTGTAACTGCGTTTTATCATCGATGATAAAATCTGTGACTGCCAGGCTGTCTTGTGGTGCAGGGTCAAACCGCTCAAGTGCGTTGAGATATTCAGATTCAATCGTAGCCAGATCACTTTGATAATCCAACGCACTTTTGTTGAGTGATGGTTTGAGGCTGCTTTCTTTTAATGCCCAGTACTTATACGCTTGCTTGTAATTGGCCAGTGCAATGAACATGGGGCGTTTGAAGTGAGTCAGCATCCGTGACAGCTCTTTCTCGATGGTATCAAACTGGCCGGATTCTTGTTGGTAATCCGTGATAGCTTGTTGCAATCGAGCTTGCTGATTTTGAGATACTTCCTGAGTTAACAGCATATCCAGCATTTTCGCCTGTTCGTGAGCCAGATTGAGTTGGGCGGTGTTGATGCCTTTCCCCAATAATACCTGCTTCTCCAGTTCCAATAGATATTGTCGCGCGCCTTTGATACCCAAACTGTCGGCAAAGCGCAGGTTGCTGCGCACTTCTGCCAGCATCAGATCCCAGGCAAGGTTACTCTCTTCAATCGTTGGCAGCGCAAAATTAAACGTGTCCAGGGCTCCGGCGATTTTTTGAATTTTGATACTGCCTTTGGCTTCATTGGTCAGCTTGGCGATTCCACCGATGGATTTACTGATGTTGTCTATAATGCCGGTGACGTTCTTGATGTTTGTGACCAGATTCTTGGCCCTAGACAATGTTTCAGGTGTTTGGGATAGCTGCTCAGTGAGGTCGTTAACGGCCCCAAGGTTGCCAGTAAACACGCCGCTGATGGCGCTGCCGAGCTCGGCAATGGCCTGAAAAATCTGCAGGGCTGCGTTTAGCTCCTGCTGCGTTTTCCACACTTCAACACCATAAACATAATTGCTTCGTGCGCTCAGCGCCGTCAGCTCTTGTGTATTGTAGCGCTTTTCAAGTGCACTGAGGCTCTCATGAAGCTTGCTGACGTTTTTGTCGCTCTGATCAATGATAGACTGTTGTGCGTTTAAGACATCAGTGACATTGTCCAGAGCTCGTTGAGCGGCGTCCAGCTTGTCCTCAATTTTAGTCTGGCGGTCAGAAGCCAGATCCCATTGGGCTTGATATGCAGCCATAGCATCCAGATAAGCGCGGTATTTGTCTTTATACAAAGTCCGGTCAAGCCGTGGCACGTACTGGTCGGACTGCGCGCTGAGCGTAATGAACTGCTGAAAAGCAACCGCCTGCAAATACAAATCAGCAAGCAGGGGATCTTTTTCCAGGGCATCATCTGACAAGCGCAGGGTTCTTTCTGCCCAGCAAATCATTTTACCTGCCACAACAGGGTTGGTATCAAACACCGCGCTCGCAGCATCAAAGATGCGACCCTCGATATCCACCAGAGAGGCCGTGTGCTGTAGCAGGTATTCATTAAGGTTGGTGGTAATGTCCACGCTGCGATAAGTGTCTCCGGCAGTTAACACAGAAATGCCAAGTGTATCTGCGTCATTGAGTTTATCGACGCTGACGGTGTCGTTGCTTCGAAATGCCAGAATATTAATGGTCGGCTCAACGTGATCAGCAATGATGGTAAAGGAAGCAACAGCCCCTTCTTTGCCTAAAACAAAGTTGGCTGTGCCATGGCCAATGACACGGCGAGCGAAGATCAGAATGTTCTGATTGTCGATCAGATGATTAAAGTTCTCATCAATTTCTAGTGTATCGGCAAACAAAACAACACGAGTCGGTTTAGTCACATATAAATTCTGTTCGGCTATCCAATCGCTGAAATTGACGTATAAGTCGGATGTGGTTCGGGATATCACAGAATTATTAATATAAGCTTTTTCTGTCCAGGATGGAATATTTACGTTTCCAGGAAGATTATTAACTTCCAGCCAGTCGTTTGCCAAAACAATAGAGGGTGACAGAGTCAGTGAAATTAAAATAGGAAGAAATTTCATAAAAATTTTCCTTAAAATTATTTTTTATACGCAGGATAAATTAATGCCCGGAAATAAAAGCCGGGCAGTGAGTTTATTTATAGGTGTTACTTTATTTCTTGGATGTACGCATTATTAGCAAAAGCTTTGGCTTTCTCGCTGATATCTCTCCAGTTTTTCTCCGCTACTGTGGTGTTAG
>NZ_WXWO01000044.1:0-11264 GCF_009904845.1 Vibrio sp. V38_P2S17PM301
ATTCAGACCATTCTTATTGCGAAGAATTATATTTTCGCAAAATTGAAAATGCAACTTGATGAGCACATAAATCATAAATAAACGATATAATACTCATAAAAAGTTATTATGCATCATTCTTATAGTTAGTTATCGTTATATAAAAAAGCCCGATATTACCAGGCTTTGAAACATTACTTTGCCGGATATTGTGCGAATTGAGTTAATTCATCATAAATATCAAACCAAGGCGCTTTGTCCGCAACAAAGATATGAAAGCTAGGTTTGTTTGACGGTATTGAATCCAATACACCCAGTCGAATATTCATCATCCCAGTCTTTGGTTTTAGCGAATACAGGCTGGAACCACAGTGGCGGCAGAACGCCAGTTGGGTATTCTCACTCTTAGTGTAAACCGAAATGTCTTTCTCTCCAGTGACAACCCGAACTTTAACAGCCTCGATACCACCAGCAGAAGAATAATCTGAGCCTGTGAACTTACGACACTCAGAACAGTGGCAGTTCCCCATGTATGCGAATTCATCTGGCATCGCAAGTGTCACGTTGCCACACAGACAAGATCCTTGCAGAGTCGTCATGCTATTCCCCATCAATATGTAAAATACGCACACATTAGCATATCAAGCCCGTTAATTCGATGGCGTCAGGCGGTTGGCCACTTCGATCAGGTTGCCATCCGGGTCACGAAAATAGACCGAACAGATGGGGCCCACCGCACCGGTGCGTTTCACCGGACCGTCGGTGATGGTCACTCCTTGGCGCTCAATATGGGCCAGTATCTCACTGACGGGCACAGGGGTAATAAAGCACAAATCTGCACTACCGGGTTGTACATGCTGGGCTTTGGGTTCGAATTCCGCGCCATGTTGATGGAGGTTGATCTTCTGCTCGCCAAACCTGAGTGCCTTTCGCCCCTCTCCAAACTCCACCACTTCCATGCCCAGCACCCGATGGTAGAAATCGATAGTCACGTTAACATTGCTGACCGTTAACACCAGATGATCCAAATGCGACACGTTCATCCTTTTAGCACCTCGGGTAACTGTTTAAGTGAAACAATGGTTTCGACCTCATCGGATAGGCATTCCGTTAACCAAATCGCTCGTAACCCAGCCTGACGTGCCGGGAGAATATCCTTATCCCAGTTATCTCCGACCATCATTATCGCTTCCGGTTCTTCCCTCAATTGTTGGCTAACCTTACGATAAAATTGTGCTGAGTCTTTCTCCAGGCCAAGATTCGCAAAACAGAAGTAGCCGCTGAGATATCTGGCCAGCCCAACCCGTTCAAACGCAAGCTCGATGTCACAAACCGCCGAATCCTTAGCACTGGTCGCAATGTATAATGCACAATGTTCGGACAAACTCGATAAGGTCTCCGCAGCGTGCGGCATCACCTCAATCTCTGGCCAGTCACACATCTTGCCACGATACTGAGGAAAATCGACCATCAGTGTATTTCCCCAATCGAACAGAATAATTGTTTGCATCGCACCTCCCTGAATAAACGATAAACAATTACCTCAGTCTACTGAGAACCACCGTCTGATCAAGGTGTTGCTGCAATTCGACATAATCGAGCCCTTGTTCGAAAATAAATTCAGTCACCAACGTCCGGACACACTCCACCAGCTCCGTTGGCTGCCAGGGCTTTTCAAAGTAGCGCTGGATGCCGGCGTGGTTGATGGCATGAATGGTATCTGCGTGGGTCGCCTGACCCGTCAACAATACTTTTTTGGTATGACTGAAACGGCTATCGCGGCTGACTTCCTCAAGCAACTCCACGCCGGTTTTCCCCGGCATCACGTGATCAGAGATCAAAACCGCGATCCACTCTCCCTCTGCATCCAGTTCATCCATCAATTCGAGCACTTCTTCTGCCGATTCACAATCTTCAATATTCAGCCAGTCGCTCAGAGGAGACAGATCCTGCAACACCGCACTCAATACCTCCCGCTGATCATCGACACAAATGACATTTAACTTTTCCATGGTTACTTACCCTCACTTGGTAGTTTTATCCTGAAAACGGTGCGCTGTTTGTCGCTTTTTACCGCGATCGTTCCGCCATAACCGGTAATGATCCGGCGCGCAATCGACAAACCCAAACCAAGACCAAACGACAGCCCGCCTTTCTTCGTCGTAAAACTGGGCTGGAAAATCTTACGACGAGTGGTTTCATCGATTTCAGGACCGTTGTTAGACAACGTGATCAGAATGCGCTGCTTACTCAGCCGAGTCTGGATATCAATTTCCGGAGCCTCCGTCTGCCGCATCGCATCACAGGCATTTTTGAGAATGTTGACCCAAACCTGCACCAGCTCTGTCGATGACGCAGTAAACAGTGGCAGCTCTGCAGGTCGTATCCGCACTGCCACTCGTCTGAGATCGCTCTGCAATAACGCAACCGCACGATGCAGCGTTTCATTAATGTCCACGGCTTCATCTTGCGAAATATCGGTACGGCCCAACTGTTTTACAGATTTGACAATGCCAACTGTGTGCCGGGTCGCCAAACGAAGATCGTGCAGATTGCGTCCAATTTCCCAGTATCGAATCGCGGCAACCGGGTCGGCTAACCAATGCGGCTCCAGTGCATCATCCGGTACAGCACGAGCCAGATTTCGCGCCAGCTCTTTGGGCAAATGATAGTCGCGCTCGAGTTCCCGGCCTTTGTTTCTCACCTGAACAGAGGACGCTTTCTGGCCGTGTTGCAATCCCAGTTCAAAATACAGACTGGCGTCTGGGTGCTGCTCTTCGAGCAGTTGCAATAAGACGCTCTCCAGACGCTGAGACTTACTGCTTACGACACCAATCGCGTTATTCAGTTCATGTGCCAACCCTGCTGCCAGTTGGCCTAGTGTGGTCATCTGTTCTGCGAGATGTAACTTTTGCAGTGCCCGTTCTTTGGCAAGTGCTTCCTGTGTCGCTCTGCGCTGACGTTGTGACAGCTCGTTGACAATCACTGGCATAAACTGCGTGGTCAGCACCCCATATTGTTCGGCGTCAATCGCTGCGGTGTGGCGATCTATCCATGCTAGCTCCGCCGCTGTTTTTGCTATCACCGTCGAACTGGCTGCGCCATTCCCGGAGAAAAAACTGTGCACGCCCAGAAATGCGCCTGGCATGGCCGAAAAAACTTTGATGGCTGACGCACCCTGCTCGGTAAAATACCCGTCCAGTTCACCGGCAATCACATAGTACAAACGGTCATTCTGGCTATCTTGCTCGATCAACTGATGCCCTGCTGAAACCTGAAGGCGCCGTTCCGGCTGACTAAAATAACGCGCAATCAGCGCTTGCAAGCCTGAGTCGTTCATGCGCTTATCCGATATGACCTACAGCGTGAAGAATCCACACCATGACAAAACTCAGCAATACCCCAATGACGCCCAGAACCACACCGATCCGAGCCATCTGGTTGCTTTGAACGTACCCAGTAGCGTGTGCCAACGCGTTCGGTGGTGTACTGATCGGTAACGACATTCCCAAGGACGCGGCAAAGGTCACGACCAAAATTAAGGTAATTTCGCCACCAAGCGGCATCAGTGAAGCCATCGAAGTACCCAATGCCGCCATAATGGGCATCAACAGGTTCGCCGTGGCAGTGTGTGACATAAAATTGGCCATCGCTAAACACAGGAACGCTGCACCAAACAGCACCACATAGGGAGAAAATTGATCAAACGGAATACTGTGAACCACCAGACGGGCAAGCCCGGTTTTGTCCAGTGCCAAGCCGAGCGCAATCCCCCCGGAGACCAGCCATAAGACATCCCAGGAAATTCTTTTCAGGTCTTCTTTGTTGATGATCCCTGTGAGAGAAAATACCGCGACCGGGATCAGCGCGACGGTGTAGGAGTTCATGCCGTGTGAAGAGCCCATCAACCAAAGGATAATTGTCAAAGCAAAGGTGATGTAAACCGTGATCGCTTTAGGTGTTTTTAGAAACTTGCCTTTGATACTCAATTCGATGGTCTGTTGTTCCGCTTTATACAGAAAGCCGATCAAAAACCAGGCGAGCGTCATCATGATAACCACAAACGGCACGCCAAAGGCCATCCACTCCCCAAATGTAATCAGGTTGTCCCCCACCAAATATTTCAAAGCAATCGCATTGGGGGGAGTGCCGATGGGAGTACCTATCCCGCCAATATTCGCCGCCACTGGGATGCACAACGCAAAAGCAATGCGACCCGGATCGTTAGAACCGAATACGGCAATCACTGGTGCCAGTATCGATAACATCATTGCGGTCGTTGCTGTGTTAGACATAAACATGGAAAACACCGCCGTGATCAACATCAGTCCCAACATGACGTATTTGGGATCGTGACCGAATGGCTTTAAAAGCACCCTCGCTAAGTTCACGTCCAGTCGATACTTGGTCGCCGCCATGGCAAGAAAAAAACCACCCAGAAACAGCATGATAATTGGGCTGGCAAATGTTGCCATAATATCCTGATATTTGAGCAGTTCACCAAAGTGTGGCTGTCCTTCTGCCAAGCGAAATAGGATGATGCTTTTGTCTGACAATAGCAGCAACTCCAGCACAATGATCACCACCGAAGTGGCGTATATCGGGATCGGCTCAAACACCCAACACAAAGCAGCTAAGAGAAATACAGCGATGACCCGCTGCTGGATGATGGTCATGCCGACAAACGGGAATGCGGATGAAGGCAGCAGCAGAACAAGCAGCGGAATGACAGTCGGAATTAGGTATTTTAGATACGGACGCATGGCAAAATCACTCTTCCTAAGGCAGATTTAACTCGGGTGTGGAGTAATAACTCGACAACCTGTCTGAAGCATTATCGGCCGTGTCGTGCTCTCTTTGTTTAGCGTCAGATCAATGAATTACACCACTCTATGAAATTTGTTTTGTAAATGTGCTGTAAGTCGGATTTCATGCCGTATTCATTCACCTGATACCGACAAATCGCCACGCGCAAACGTTTGCTTTTGAAAAAATAATGCGTATGATCGCGGAAAATTTTGTTCTGTGTCGAAAAAGGATGCGTCATGTTTGGTACTGCTACACGTAAAAATGCTACCCGGGTGTTGTTGCTGGGATCTGGAGAACTGGGGAAAGAAGTGGCCATTGAGTGCCAGCGCCTCGGGCTGGAAGTGATTGCTTGCGATCGCTACGCTGATGCGCCAGCCATGCAGGTGGCTCATCGCAGTCACGTTCTGGACATGCTCGACGGTGATGCGTTGCAATCCATCATTGAACAGGAGCGACCTGACTATGTGGTACCAGAGATAGAAGCCATTGCAACAGACAAACTGGTTGAGCTTGAAGCGCAAGGGTTGAAAGTCGTTCCGACGGCAAAAGCCACTCAACTAACCATGAACCGCGAAGGGATTCGCCGCCTGGCGGCAGAGACCTTGAAACTGAATACGTCACCGTACCGTTTTGCTGATTCCTTCGAAGAGTTTCAGCAAGCCGTACAAGACGTTGGTCTGCCATGCGTCTGCAAGCCAGTGATGAGTTCGTCCGGCAAAGGTCAGAGCGTGCTGAAAACACAGGAAGACATTGATTCAGCCTGGCATTATGCTCAGGAAGGCGGACGGACTGGGGCCGGACGTGTCATCGTCGAAGGCTTCATTGATTTTGATTATGAAATCACTCTGCTGACGGTACGTGCCTGCGATGGTGTGCATTTCTGCGCGCCCATCGGCCACCGCCAGGAAGATGGCGACTATCGCGAGTCCTGGCAACCTCAGGTGATGTCCGACAACGCACGCAAGGCCGCGGAATACACAGCGGAACAAATCGTCAATGCATTGGGGGGATACGGCATTTTCGGCGTAGAGTTGTTTGTAAAAGGCGATCAGGTGATCTTCAACGAAGTATCTCCTCGTCCGCACGATACTGGCCTGGTGACTCTGATGTCTCAAGACATGTCAGAATTCTCGCTCCACGTTAGAGCGTTTACCGGACTGCCTGTCGCAGGCATTACTCAATACGGCCCATGCGCCTCTGCTGTGCTGCTCGGACAGGGAACATCAGACAACATCGGTTACGAGGGCCTGGATCAGGCGCTGCTGCAACCCCGGACTCAAGTACGTCTGTTTGCTAAACCAGACATCGCAGGACGCCGCCGTTTAGGAGTAGTGATTACCCGCCGACCTAGCCTTGAGCAAGCACTGACTGACGCCATCGACTGCGCCTCTAAAGTTACAGTGACCTACGAATAGATCTCCTGACGGGGAACAAATATAAAAAAGCGCCCATTCACGGGCGCTTTTTCAAAATCCTTCAATCAGGAACACTTCTTCGGCAAATCGGCTCAAACCTTTTTTTGCGCGTTTGGGGTGTGATTCATCGGCAACATCCCGATGCAAGCGCGTCACCTGGTAGCCATCATACAGCTGACGAACTTCTTCTTCACTCACACTGAATGGCGGCCCCGCCATTTCATTTTGTTGGTAATCAAGCGTCACCAATAAAATGCGCCCACCCGGTTTTATCCGGGTTTTGAGATATTCAACATATTGGCCCCGCATTTCCTGAGGTAACGCCACCAGTGAAGCGCGATCATAAACAATGTCGACCGGCTCGATCGGCGCGGTAAAAAAGTCCCCGATGTACACGGAAAGCTCATCAAACTGATACAACTCATGTTCAGCGCTGATCGGAATGACCAAGGGGGTATAAAAGTGCTCGGCAAAAAATGCTCGTACCGCAATGGTACTCAATTCAACACCCTGAACGCTCTCATGCTTGCTGGCCAGCCAGACCAGATCTTCCGATTTACCACACAATGGAACAAAAACACTGTCTTCTCGTGCAGGATTGGTATGGTGCCAAAATTTAATCAACAATGGGTTCACATCGTCAAGGTGAAAACCTATCTGATTGGCCGCCCATTTGCTGTGCCAGAACTCTGGATCTCTCATTCTTATCTCGTGACTGACTTTACATGAGGCATAGCCTACCCCAATTCGAAAATAAACCAAAATGAACGACGGTGTTCATCTTCGATTAATCTTCCTCTGCCTATACTGATTCCACTTGTTTGACAGATAACACTTTGTTACAGGTTTTAGATGAACCTTCTGCTCTGAGAAACCTCTAATTTAAAGTCAATAATTTTGTGACTTGTCGCATAGTTTAAAAAACCAGCATTCTGGATGCGTTGTTTTCAGCATGGACGACCCAATAACAAGTTAGAGACCGAATTGCTTTGCGCTTAACCTTTTAAGTTCCCACTTTATAAGCCGATGCAAGTTAAGGAGAGCGAATGAGCTTATTTCTGCGTACTACAGCACTGATGCTTCTGGTACTAAGCCGTGCACCTGCCTTTGCAGCAATGCCTACCGTGCCTGGCAACGAAGAAACGCGTTCAACCAGCCAGAACGAGGTTTGTTCTAAACGCTTCAAACACAGCCTGAGTGGCCTGTATGGCATTCAAGCCATCGACGTCACGCCCCTCCAGCCTTATACAGATTTCGATGTTCTCTACAGTAAAGCCCATCAAGCACAGCGTGAACTGGAAACCATTTGTAAAAGCACAGCACTGCTGACATCAACCGACGCATATTTCGCTGGGGTAAAATCAGAGCAACGTGCCAAGGAAAAAATCGCCCACGAACTGAATGGGAAAAGCGAACGCATTACCGATTTGGCTCGAGCGACCATCGTTGCCAACGATGTAGCCAGCCTGGTGGATGTTTACGAAGCACTCGACCGTGAAGCAACGATCGTAAAAGTGAAAAACCGCTTTAAAAAACCGGCGGCATCCGGCTACCGAGATCTGAACTTGTTAGTTCGTCTGCCAAAAACCGGCGTAATCGCTGAAGTGCAATTGCATCTGAAAGCCATTGCAGACGTGAAAAGCGGACCAGAGCATGATTTGTATGAAGTGGTTCAATCAATTGAGCGACAGGCGGCGAGCGAGAACCGAGCATTGAACGATATAGAAATGGCTCGAATCAAGAATATTCGTAGCCAGTCAAAGGCACTGTATCAGGCCGCATGGCAACCTTACATTACCACTCACATTCAGGCGGCTTAAAATACTCTGCTCCAAAAACAACAAGCGACCATTTGGTCGCTTGTTCGCTCTGAAACCGTTGTGTGGCTGACGAAAAAACAAAAGACCACATACGGGAGTGTGGTCTTATGCGTCTTTACTTTTCGACTTTAATATTCTCGACGCGAGCCTTCAGTTTTTGACCCGGGCGGAATGTTACGACACGTCGAGCAGAAATAGGAATGTCTTCACCCGTTTTCGGATTACGACCCGGACGTTCATTCTTGTCTCGCAGATCGAAATTCCCAAAACCGGACAGTTTTACCTGTTCGCCACTTTCCAGAGCTCTACGAATTTCTTCGAAAAACACTTCAACCGTTTCCTTGGCATCCCGTTTACTGTATCCAAGCTTTTCAAACAGGTTCTCAGCCAAATCGGCCTTTGTGAGCGCCATAAAACTTCCCTCAAAGCTGTGTTAAACATTGCTGCCAATTGACAGCGCCAAAGCAATTCGCCTAGCCAATCAACAACATATCGGCTTTACCTTGGAAAGTGTATGCCAAGCTTCTGATTTTCGCCAACTTTTTTCTTAAGCGAATAGACAATAGCCATTCAAATCAAAGACATAAAGAACTGGCAACATCTAGTTTTATTCTGATATATCAATACAAAATCAACCATTTACCACATTTAAAACCAACCAAGATGAAAATATCAGAATAAAAGACCAGTTAAATGACAAATTTAAAATCTTTGTCATTTCTTTATATTTAGTGAAATCAATCACTTACCGTGTGGATATAACTAGTCACCCGATCTCATATCACTGTAGTAAACATCGTTGGCATTTCAACCAATATTGGCCGCACCTGTTATGCACTCACCGAAATAGATGCCGCAGTGTCGACCACAGTGACACCTTTTGCACTCAATTCAGCCGCCACCTGTGCGGTATTTTCCGCAAACACCGCTCGTGTTGCAGCCAGATTCAATACGACGTTAAAACCAGCCTCCAGCAACTGCTCTATCGATTTTTTGACACAAAAATCTAACGCCAGACCACCCACGATGACAGTGTGAATGCGGTTGGCACGTAAGAACTCAAGCCCCCCCGTTGACAATGTATCGGCCTGATCATGATAGAAAGCCCCATAAGGATGTGCATCCGGGTCGATGCCTTTATTGATTTGAAAATCATACTCACGCACCGCCGGCAGACCTGGTAGCAGCTCCACGCCTGGCGTACCAACCACACAATGAGGGTTCCATTTGATATCCACCTCAGGCAAACCTACCGGCTGCAACATCTGATCTGGTGTGTCCGCTTCCCAGGCAGCGCCAGGTGGATGCATATCTCTGGACACGAGCGTTAAAGCCGCTTTACTGTGATTGCGCTTTAGCTCATCAACAATATCGAGCGCGCCCGCCACCGGCAATTCATTCGGACACAGTTCGCTGAAGCCTTTCTGCGGATCCACATCCAATGCGGCAGTAGTCGCTCTATCCAACGTTACATCTGTACTCATGAGATATCCTTTGCGGTGTTACCGCAGACATGTCTGAAAATAAGTCACACTTTTCTGGCCAAGGCTGTACACCTGAGCAGGCTTGCCGCCTTTCCCCTTATTACTCGAAGCCATCTTGTTTGCACTGGTGATGACTCCTGTTTCAATCAGGCGCCGCTTCACTGTCATCCGGTTAACCTCAACACCGAACTTGGCGTAAGCCGAAATGATGTCAGAGACTAAAAACTCTTTATCAAGCGCAAACAGCGCTACGGAAGTATACTCCACCGCTGCACGCAGCTTATTCCACGCCAGCTTAATCAGGTCGGCATGGTCAAATGCCAAAGCCAATTCATTATTAAGTATACTATCCAGACGAAACCAACGAAGTTGTTCCCGGCACAAGCCGCAGTTGTTGATCTGCTCGACATTGGTATGGTTTAGCAGTGCGTAGTGCGCAATGGACACACTCCACCCATCTGGATCACGTTTTGGGTTGCCGTCCACCATAGGCTGACTGATGTAATTTGGGTAAGTGTGGATCTTCTGTCGACAGATACGCCTGCGCGCAGCGTCAAAATCTTCATCGGCGGGCAACCCGCCCTGCTCACTCATGTCCTGTTCAAACACGAAACCACCAGGGATCGACCACATACCACATTGGGGACGATTGGGGTTACTGCGCTTAATCAAAAGCACTTCTAACCCGTTGTCACCCAATTTCAGACATATCATGTCAATGGTTACTATCATGGTGGCCTCTTATATGTCTCTACTTGTTCGCTACCTTACCCAGCCATTATCACGAGGTCAACAGGAAAGTAACGATTTGTTATTAACTTAAAAATTAACGTTTAACCAGCAAGGTGGATGCTAACTTACTAGAATAGCTGACAAATCCCACTTTATAGAAAGTAGCACAATATTCGTGGTTAATAACACAAATTGACAAACTTGGCAGAGTTAATTACAGTTCCCCCATTAGGTAACAAACATAATGTTATTAACATTGCTCCTGATGGTTTAAGGATGCCTTATGAACGCCCAACTTTTTCATCACCGGATCATTCAAAGTGCGCTCGATCTCGATGTATACAAGATCAATATGATGCAAGCCGCACACCGACTGTATCCAGAAGCGCATGTCCGGTATGAGCTCATCGTTCGCTCCGATGAAGATTTGTCTGATCTCATCAATGAAGTGCGCGCGGAAATCGCTCAGCTGGCCAATTGCACATTCTCTGAGGCGGATATCCAGTATTTAACGATGAAGGCACCACACTTAAGTGAGGCATTTCTCGATTACCTGCGTTATTTCCGTTTTATGCCCCAGCAGCAAATCTGCGTTGATACCATTCGCACACTGAAAGGTAAAAAACAGTTACGCGTATCCATTGCCGGTAGCTGGAAAGACACCATTCTTTACGAAACACTGGTGATGAGCATCATCTCTGAGGTGCGTAACCGTCGTCGCTGGGACGACATTCCTTATAAACAGTTTATGTCGGTACTCAAAGACAAAGTGCAGCGACTCAAAGCAGAATTGTCAGCACGTCAGATCACCAACTTCCGCTTTTCAGAAATGGGCAGCCGCCGCCGATTCAGCTACCAGACACAACACGACATGCTGGACTACCTGCGCCAGGAAATCCCTGAACTCCTGAGCGGAACCAGCAACTATCATCTGGCCCGTGAGTTTGATCTGACCCCAATTGGGAGGGTTGCCCAAGAAGGGGGGAGGGAGGAGAAAGAGAGGGTCAACGGAGGAGAGGCAAAAC
>NZ_WXWO01000107.1:0-10750 GCF_009904845.1 Vibrio sp. V38_P2S17PM301
GCTTATATCTAAAATAAGGATGGATTCTATGAAGCTTTATGACGCCATAATAGGAGTAGTGGAAAAATATATTGCTCCCATTGCAGCGAAAGTGGGTAATCAACCACATGTTCGGGCCATGCGTGACGGGTTTATCGTTGCCATGCCGTTTATCATTGTTGGTAGTTTTATTCTGATTTTCGCTTTTCCGCCATTTGGTGAAGAGACCCAAAATGCTTTTGGGCGTCTTTGGGTTGATTTTGCGACCACACACTTCGACACCATCATGATGCCGTTCAATATGTCGATGGGCATTATGACCATATTTGTCTCGCTCGGTGTGGCCTACAGTTTGGCGAAAGCTTACAAAATGGATGGTATCACCAGTGCGGTACTGTCCTTGATGAGTTTTCTGTTGGTGGCTGCCCCTGCCACGGACGGCACGCTTTCGATGTCGCACATGGGGGGCACAGGCATCTTTACCGCGGTAATGTGTGCCTTTTTCTCTGTTGAACTGTATCGATTAATGAAAAAGTACAACATTACCATCCGGATGCCAGAGCAGGTTCCACCCGCCATTGCTCGCTCGTTTGAAGTGCTGTTACCCGTGCTGGCGATCTTTGTCACTTTGTATCCGCTCAGCTTATTCGTGCAAACACAATACGACATGTTGATCCCGGATGCAGTAATGGCGATGTTCAAACCGCTGATCAGCGCCTCTAATACCTTACCTGCCATCATTGGGGCTTTGTTGTTGTGTCAGTTGTTGTGGTTTGCCGGCATACATGGCGCTGCGATTGTGGTGGGGCTACTGTCACCCATTTTCCTGACCAACATCAGCGCCAACATTGAGGCATTTGTTGCTGGAGACACTGTACCGAATGTCTTTACCCAACCATTCTGGGATTTCTACATCTTTATCGGTGGCTCAGGGGCAACCTTGGCGCTGGTACTGCTGATGTCCTTC
This sequence comes from Vibrio sp. V38_P2S17PM301, assembly GCF_009904845.1. Classification (NCBI taxonomy): domain Bacteria; kingdom Pseudomonadati; phylum Pseudomonadota; class Gammaproteobacteria; order Vibrionales; family Vibrionaceae; genus Vibrio; species Vibrio sp. V38_P2S17PM301. The sequence continues at coordinate 947 of NZ_WXWO01000107.1, forward strand.
AGCCGTTCGGTGCACCTGAAAAGTATTGGCCGTATGAGTGCTGTGCCCGGGTTCTTCCAAATCAATGAACCAGTGATTTTTGGCAGTCCGGTAGTGATGAATCCTATTTTGTTTATTCCTTTTGTGTTCGCTCCTGTGGTGAACGCGACGATTGCGTATTTTGCTATTCAGCTGGGTTTTGTTGGCATGGGCGTGGCAACGACTCCCTGGACGACGCCAGCACTGATCGGCGCCTCATGGGGCAGTGGTTGGACACTCTCACCAGTGTTGCTGGTGATCGGCTTACTGATCCTGGATCTGTTTATCTATCTACCATTTTTCAAAATGTTCGAAAAACAGATGCTTGAGCAAGAACAGCCCTCAGAGCCGCAGGACAATGCGCAGCCTCAGCCAGCCAGCGTTGGCGCAACCGCTTAATCAATTTATCCGGGCCGCCGTGCAGGGGGGGCCCGTTATCGGGAGAAATACAATGGAACAAGAATTGGTTGTGATGGAAATTATTTGCAATGCCGGTGAAGCTCGCAGTCTGAGCTATGAGGCATTACGACTGTCAAGAGAGAAAGCTTTTGCGGAGGCGGAGGCAAAATTGGCTCAGGCCAAAGAGTGCCTGAACAAAGCGCATTTGATCCAGACTCAGTTGATTGAAGCGGATCAAGGTGAGGGAAAAGTGCCGATGACCTTGGTGATGGTACACGCTCAGGATCACCTCATGACCACCATTCTGGCTCAGGAATTGGCGACCGAGATGGTGGCCCTGCACAAACAACTGGCGCAATAAGGAGGAGTTATGCCGAGAGATGCTTTGAAACTGGCCATTATTGGTGGCGGCAGCAGCTACACGCCAGAGCTGGTTGAGGGGGTGCTCAAACGCCTTGAATACCTGCCGATAAAACAGCTGCATTTTGTCGACATCGAATCTGGAGCCGACAAACTGGAGATCATTCGCAGTCTGGCGCAGCGTATGGTTGACAAAGTCGGTGCTGAGATCGAAATCAAGGCTGGATTTGATCGTCGGGAAGCGATTCGGGGAGCGGATTTTGTGATGACTCAGTTTCGTGTCGGAGGGTTAACCGCACGGGCGAACGATGAACGCATCCCTTTGAAATATGATGTCATTGGTCAGGAGACGACCGGGCCGGGTGGTTTTGCCAAAGCCCTGCGCACGATTCCTGTCGTGCTGGATATTTGTCGGGATATTGAAGAGCTGGCACCGGACGCCTGGATGCTCAACTTTACTAATCCGGCGGGGCTGGTGTCTGAAGCGGTCAGCAAGTACACCAAGGTGAAAAGCATTGGACTGTGTAATGTGCCCGTCTCAATGGAGATGATGATCGCCGAAATGATGGAGTGTGAGCCTGCGGAACTGCAGCTCGAATTTGCTGGTTTGAACCATCTGGTGTGGGTACATAATGCCTGGTTACGTGGGCGCAATGTTACTCAACAGGTTTTGGCCAAAGTGGGGGATGGCGCCAACTTCAGCATGAAGAACATTTTTGAAGAGCCTTGGGATCCAGATTTTCTCAACGCACTTGGGGCGATCCCTTGCCCATACCACCGTTATTTCTATCAGACCGATGCGATGTTGGCAGAGGAAAAACAGACGGCCAGTGAGCAAGGCACCCGTGCAGAACAAGTCATGGCGACCGAACAGGCACTGTTTAAACTTTATCAGGATCCTCATTTAGATCATAAACCTAAGGAGCTGGAAGAGCGTGGAGGTGCATACTATTCTGATGCTTCTTTGAATTTGGTCGATGCAATCTACAATAACCGTAACACTATCCATGTGGTCAATGTTTTGAATAATGGCGCTATCAAAGGACTGGCGAACGATGCGGTGATTGAGTGCAGCGCGGTGGTTGGCAATTGGGGCGCGAAGCCACTGGCGGTTGGTGAACTGTCACCCAAAATCAGCGGATTGTTGCATCAAGTGAAAGCGTACGAGCAACTGGCGATTGAGGCCGCAGTACACGGTGATTACGATCAGGCCTTGATGGCACTGGCAAACAATCCATTGGTGCCGGACATTCAGCGTGCCAAACTGATCTTGAATGATATCTTGGACGTCAACGCCAGTTATCTGCCTCAGTTTCGTTGATGCGGCGTGTAACAAGAGAGTGGACCGATGAAAGTTATTTTTAACGCTGACGATTTTGGTTTGACGCCTGGCGTGAATGCCGGGATCGCCAGAGCACATCGCCAGGGGGTGGTGAAATCGACCACCATGATGGTCGGAATGGCGGCTGAAGCCGATGCATTAGCGCTGGCTGCCGAGTTACCTGAGTTGAAAATCGGATTGCATTTGAGGTTCACGGCGGGGGCTCCATTAACGGGGCACCCGAGCTTGACGTCAGATGGCCATCATTGTCTGACTTATGCGGATTTTTGGCGTAAACAGGATTTTGATCCTTTGGTGGTCTATCAGGAGTGCCGCGCTCAAGTGGAGTATTTTTTACGTCTCGGGCTGCCGCTCAGTCATATCGATAGTCATCACCATGTGCATCGCCATCCTCAGTTGTTCGATGTAGTAAAAGAAGTGGCAAGCGAGTTTCGGGTTCCAATGCGTGAAGTGGGGCTGGTGGGCGCCGCTGCGCCCCTTCGCTACCATTTCAGCGATCGTTTTTATGATCACGGGGTGAGCATGGACGCTCTGACCACGCATTTGCATGCGATGAGGGCGGATTGTGATGTGTTGGAAGTGATGTGTCATCCGGCCGAGGTGGATCATTGGTTAGCGCAAAACAGTGGCTATACGCATCAGCGAGAGCAAGAGCTGCAGCTTCTCACCTCAGCGCAATTGATGGACTGGTTAGTGCAACATGATATCAGAGTCACGGATTATTCAGAGCTTGGTTCTGCCTCTTAGGCGCTCTGTGTATGATTAGACTGCCAGTTGCGCCCCCGGGTTAGTCACCTTTTGCATCCGGCAGTCCCTTTTTCTTAACCAATGAGATTTCTCAGCAGTCAGAAGACAAATATGGCCAGAATTAAAGATGTAGCAGAGCTTGCGGGCGTCAATCGTTCGACTGTGTCACGGATCATCAACGGAGAAGGCAAGTTTCGTGAAGAAACGCGCCGTAAAGTTGAACAGGCGATGGCGGAGCTCAATTATAGGCCGAGCGCCATTGCCCGCTCTCTGGCGACAGCTTCGAGTAACATGATGGGGTTGCTGGTCACGTATTACACCGGGGGCTTCTTTGGTGAAATGATGGAGCAGGTGCAAACGGAGCTGGATTCTCATCACAAGTTTTTGATCACGGCGCAGGGACACCACAGCGCAGAAGGCGAGCGTGAGGCCATTCAGCGTTTTCGTGATTTACGCTGTGATGGATACGTACTGCATAGCCGCTATTTGTCTGACGACGATCTCCGGGCCTTGGCGCAACAACCAACGCCGTTTGTGCTGCTCGATCGCTATGTCGAGGGATTGGAATCACGCTGTATTACCTTTGATCACCGTCAGGCCAGTCGCCTTGCCGTTGAACACTTGATTCAGCAGGGGCATTGTCGTATCGCTTGTATTACCGGGCCATTGCAACGGCAAAACAGTATGTTGAGAAAACAAGGTTATCTCGACGCAATGCAAAGCGCAGGATTGACGCCAGATGAGTCGTGGTGTGAAGAAGGCAACTACGGCCGAAAAAGTGGCTATGAAGCCATGAAAGTATTACTCCATCGCCATGCCGACATGACGGCAGTGTTTTCCTGTAGCGAGGAGATGACCGTCGGGGCTATGCAGTGTCTTCAACAGTTCGCGATTCCGGTGCCAGAGCAGATTTCCCTGACCAGTTTTGACAGCGTGGACGTCTGCGATGGCTTATATCCGACAGTATCAGCGGTACATTTTCCGATCAGTGATATGGCCCGTGCAGCCGTTCAGGTATTGATGGGGCTGGTTCAAGCCAACGGTGCGCCTGAAATGCCACATTTTCAGGCGCAGTTGATCAAACGTCATGCGGACAGAGCCCTTTAGTGGTATCGGCTCTTGAAAGATGAAAGACTTGCCAGAGATCAGTCTTTCATACTCAGAATTAACACAGCAGCAAGGGCCAGAAAGCCACTCATGATCAGAAACACGTCATTGTATGCCATGATGGCGGCTTCACGCTGCATGGTCACGGCCAGAGTGGATTGCGCTTGCATCAGTGCTGTCGCGCTGTCACTCCCCGACTGTATAAAGAAGCTTTGTTGCTGCTGCAGAGTTTGCCAGCCTTGAGTGCTGACCAGCGGCAGGGACTCTTTGATGTGTGCCAGATGCTCTCGGGTTTTGTTGTCCAGCAGGGTGGCAATCACGGCGATGCTAAAGGCCCCGCCTAGGTTGCGCATCACATTGGTCAGAGTGGAGGCGTCGGGGGTATCGGGTGGGCGGATGTTCTTCATGGCCACCAGTGATAACGGCACCATAATGAACGGGCTGCCGATGGCCCTCAGAATCATCGATAAAATCAGCTGATGCCCGCCAAAATCGATGGTCATGTGCGTGTTCACGAAACAGCTCAGTCCGAACATCAGAAACCCGAACGTCACCAGCCAAGTGGGTTTAATCATGCGGGTCAGTTTCGGCACCAGTGGGAAAATCAACAGTTGAGGAAAGCCCATCCACATCAGAACTTCACCAATCTCCATTGCGTTGTATTGTTGTATCTGAGTCAGGTAAAGTGGCAAAACGTAAATTGACCCCAGCAGCGCCATACCGAGGATCATGTACGCGATGCACGACATGGCGAACTGCGGATCACGCAGCAGTCGCAAGTTCACCAGTGGCCTTTTATGCTGCAGTTCATTAATGACGAAGTAAACCAGGCTGACGGCGGAGACAATGCTCAACAGCACGATGAATTCAGAGCTGAACCATTCCTCGCGATTCCCTTCTTCCAGCACCACTTCCAGGCACCCCAGACCCAGCGCCATGGTGGCAATTCCAAACCAGTCCGCCCGTTTTAAATGCGTCAGCTCTATGGGTGCATCGTCCAGCCCGTAGCGGATCATCGAGATCACCAGCAGCGCCGGTGGGATATTGATGTAAAAAATATAGTGCCAGGAAAGGTTCTCGGTCAGCCACCCGCCCAATGTGGGTCCGATGGATGGCGCAAACGTCGCGGTTACCCCAAACAATGCCATACCGATAGCGCGTTTGCTGACGGGCAACAGCTGAATCACCAAGGAAAACGCCAGCGGGATTAAGGCGCCGCCGCTAAAGCCCTGCATTGCCCGGAATACAATCATCGATGTCATGTTCCACGACAACGAGCACAGAAAGGACGACAGGGTAAAAATCGTGGTGGTCCAGGTCAGATAGCGGCGGGTGCCCAGTGCTTTTGACAACCAGCCACTGAGTGGAATCGCAATCATCTCTGCCACCAGATACGACGTTGAGATCCACGAACTTTCATCGAGTGTGGCCGAGAGCGCGCCTTGAATGTCTTTTAGCGATGAGTTTGTGATCTGAATGTCGAGGATCGCCATAAATGCACCGACCAGACCACCAATAAGAGCAATCCAGTGGCGTTGTGGCACGCTCTGCTCTTGATGGTCTGCCGGTATTGATGCGGTACTGGCCATATGCTTAATCCCGGGTATCAACCGTAGCGATCACGGATAGCCCTGGTAACAGGCGGCCAGCAAGCGATTTTTGATCGGGTATCAGTATTTTAACCGGGACACGCTGGACAATTTTTGTGAAGTTGCCGGTGGCGTTTTCAGGTGGCAACAGCGCAAACTTGGCACCAGTCGCCGGAGAAAAGCTATCGACGATCCCGTCCAGTGTCTGGCCAGGGAAAGCATCCAGCTCGACCCGGACTTTTTGTCCTTGGTGGATCCCGGCCAGTTGAGTTTCTTTGAAGTTGGCTTCGATCCAAACCTGGCTGGTCGGGACCAGGCTCATCAGCGGCATGCCGGTTTGCACCAGCATACCAACTCGTGCGGCTCGTTTGCCGACGATGCCATCCACCGGCGCATAAATTTTTGTGTATTCCAGATTGAGTTTGGCCTGTTCCACCTGAGCCTCGGCTTCTGCAACGGCGGCTTTCGCTTGTTGGGTTTGACTGTCGAGCACCGACAGTTGCTCCAGTGACGCCTGATGGGTAGCTCGTGCTTCATTCAGTGCTGCCCGGGTCACTTTCTGGTGTGACAACATGCTGTCGAGTTCATCTTGCGATGAATAGTTTTTCTGCAGCAGACGGCGTGTGCGGTCGACTTGTTGGCCTGCACGGTCATATTCGGCTTGCTTCGATGCGATTTGACTTTCCGCCTGCCTGATTTGGCTTTGCTGCAGGATACGCTGTGCTGTGAGATTACCGATATTGGCTTTATTGACAGCTAATTGAGCGTTGGCTTGAGCCAGTGCCGCAATAAAATCACGATCATCGATGTCTGCCAGCAGAGTGCCTGCGGTTACATACTGATTGTCGCTGACGTATGAGTGAACAATATAACCGGCCACTTTGGGACTGATGGTAGTGATGTCGCCCTGCAGGTAGGCATTGTCGGTGGATTCAAAATACTGGCCATAACCATACCAGTAAACAGCGCCGGACACGCCGAGTACGAGCATCACTAATGTGGCGATCAGTGGGGCTTTCTTTTTCCCTTTGACGGGGAGAGCAACGTCGTCGTTTGCACGGTTGGCGTGGGGCTCTGACATCTTAACCTCGATGGATTCGTTTCGTCGATGAATGGTTGCTAAGTGTAACGGATGCGGATTGGTTGATAAGATAGGAAAAACAAGAAACACTGTTGCAAAAATTTTACTAATCTAAGGAGCAAGGCTGGTGGACTTAAATGCGATTGTGGTGTTTACGCAGATTGTGGATGGCGGCAGCTTCACTCAGGCTGCTCAGGCATTGGATATGACTAAGTCAACGGTCAGTCGCAAGCTGGCTGAGCTGGAAAAACATCTGGGGGTGAGGTTGGTCACCCGGTCAACTCGCAACCTGGTATTAACCGAAGAGGGAGAACATTTTTACCAATCGTGCACTCAAATGCTGGAGATGCTCGATCAGGCTGAACTTGAGCTGACGGCCAATCAAGACATGGTCCGGGGGCGGTTGAATGTCGTGATGCCAGTGGAACTCGGGCATGAGGTACTCTGTGCCCATATTAATGCGTTTTTGTCCGAACACCCGAATGTCACAGTGAACTTGGAAATGAGTAACCGCGAAGTCGACCTCATCGCTGAAGGCATCGATGTGTACGCGCAAGTGGGGGAGTTGAGTGATTCGAGTTTAATCTCACGCCGGATCAGCAGTTCGCCGCGAGTGCTGGTGGCGAGCCCTGGCTATTTGAGGAAACACGGTCAAATTAATGCGCCGGCTGATTTGAAAGCGCCACATAAAATGGTCAAATTGCATAATCCGGCGGTGAAGCTGCCTCCCTGGCAGTTAAAAACCGCTAATCAGGCCCCGGTATCCATTGAGTTACCGTATCAACTGAGGGTGAATACCATTACGTCCTGCCTGAAAGGGTGCCTGAGCGATCTGGGTATCGCGGTGTTACCCGAGTTTATCTGCCGCGAGTATTTTGCCTCGGGCCAACTGGTTCAGTTATTGCCCGAATGGGAAATGACGGACGTTCCCATCAGTTTGGTCTACGCCAATCGTCAATTGATGCCTAAACGGCTGAGCGTGTTTATTGAGTTCCTGCTGGGCCGTTTCGGTCAGCAATTCAGGCCGTTTCCTCGTTAAGTTGTACCGCAACGCGTGCCGACCCGATTTCGTCTATCTTGTAGGTATAGAGTGAAAGGAGGTGGTTATGTTAACGGTCACGCCCTATCTGTTTTTTGCCGGACACTGCGAAGAAGCCTTGAGTTACTATCAACACTGCTTTGATGGCCATGTCGTATTGAAGAAATATTTTCGCGATGCACCAGAGCAGATAGAAGGTGTCAATCCCGATTGGGTGATGCATGCGGAGTTTCAGGCACACGGTATGACGGTGATGCTGTCCGATGGATTGGCTGCCCGGGAGTTAGGGGGAAACAACATTGCGCTGTCGGTCGTGATTGATGAGTTGAGTGTACAAGAGCAGATTTTTAACCGTTTGGCGGCAGAAGGGCATGTCATGATGCCGTTGGCAGAAAGTTTTTGGGGCGCACGGTTTGGTAAGGTGGAAGATAAGTTTGGTGTGCGGTGGATGCTGCATGCGGGCATGAGTCGTTAATTCGCCCCGGGGTCTGGCGAGTGTCTCACTCCGTCGTTTCACTAATGAATTTATGATTTTAATACACTAAACTGATGTTTCGAGCGACTCGTTTGTTGAATAGTAGTGATAAGCCGTGGCAACCATAAAAATAACTGTTGACCGAATTCAGCCCGGGCTGCATATCCGTCTCCCAGTGAAGTGGAATGAGCATCCCTTCTTATTTAATAGCTTCAAAATCAAATCGGATGAACAAATTCAGGTCATTCGCCACCTGGACATCAAATACGTCTATATAGATCTCAGCCAGAGTGATACTCAGCCGTTATCGGCAAATGTGCTGGCGGACAAACATCAAGATGAGAAAGAAGACGCGCAGAGCGTCGATATCGAAGCGCAAAAGTTATGGCAGGAAAAGCAGCATCGAATTGAAAAGCTCAGCGCCTACCGTCGGCGGGTTATTCAATGTGAAAAGGAATTTGAGCGCTCTTTGGCCAGAATGCGTTCGGTCATGAACAAAATCCGCAATCGACCTGAGCAGGCGGTCAGCGAAGCGACCTCGCTGGTAGAAGATATTGTCGATAAGCTTTTAAGTGATGATAACGTCACTTTGCACTTGATGAACGGTAAGACGGAATTTGAAGATATTTACTTCCATTCGCTAAACGTTTCAGTGATCGCTATGATGATCGGTCAGGCCAAAGGCTACAACGCCCAGCAATTGAGAGAGTTGGCTTTTGCCGCGTTATTTCATGATATGGGGAAAGTCAAAATTCCAACTGCAATCTTGCGTAAGCAAACGCCGTTGACGGACCCGGAAGTGAACTATCTTAAACTGCATACCAAGTACGGTGTGGAGTTAGCCGATAAAATAGACGGCTTTCCTGACAGTGCACGTATCGTGATTGCGCAGCATCATGAATTCAATGATGGGTCCGGTTATCCGGAAGGCTTGAGCGGTGATGAGATTGACGAATTTACTCAGGTCATTGCCGTCGCCAATGCGTTTGACAACATGTGCCATGCCAATAACACCAACGAGCAAAAAATTCCGTATGTCGCTTTGTCTCATCTTTATAAGCATTGTAAGCATCTATATAACAGTGAAAACCTCAGCATTCTGGTTAAGTTTATGGGGGTCTATCCGCCAGGAACTGTAGTTCAGCTTTCTAATGAGATGATTGGCCTGGTGATTTCTGTCAATGCTCGGAGCATCTTATACCCTAATGTGTTGGTATACGATCCATCGGTACCACGCACTCAGGCACCGATCATTGATCTGAAAGAGAAGGACATCAGTATTGTGAGTGCTATCTTACCTGCCAAATTGCCGGATAAAGTTCGCGAGTACTTAAATCCGCGCTCACGGATTTCATACTTTTTTGATAGTGACGACTAGTTATCCACAGTTTTTTGTGGGTAAGTTATGGAAATCGTGGCGATAAAATGGGTGTAAATAAAGGGTTGATTGAAAGCTGTTCAGTTGACTCTTTTTTTATGAAAAAAACGGATTTTCCTCTTGCCTTCATTCTCCATCTCTCTATAATGCGCATCCACTGACACGGCAGACGCCACAAGGCTTCAGCGGTATCAGCGAGGTGAAAAACTTCTCCGAAAAGAAATTTGAAAAAGTGTTTGACTCTTCAAATTATCTCGCTAGAATGCACC
>NZ_WXWO01000038.1:0-9516 GCF_009904845.1 Vibrio sp. V38_P2S17PM301
CGTTATCTGTTTTTCCTTCAGTCAATATTGTTGGATATTCATTTGCAAAAAAGTGTTTATATTGTAAAAATCTCCCATAAACTTTTTCCCTTGTATTTAACCTGCCGCGGAATTTATTAATTCCTGTATGTATCTTAGGTTCAAATTTTGGTTCTGGTTTTTTCTTATGTTGTCGGTTATTATAAAAATCGATAGAATCAATAAAATTTAACCGACCTTCTAACTCCGATAAATGACCATCCCTGTATGAACCATCTTGTTCGGCAACCTTAAACTTACCAGTTTTAAATAGGGAATGAGCCATAGCCCTGGTTAAACGCCAATACTCCGATTTAACGCTTACCTTTTTATTAATAACTAAGCCAGTTGCTTCCTGTCTTGAATCTTTAAATTGCAACCTAGTTTTTATATGGTTTACTGAAAATCCAGAACGCCTTATTTCACCAAGTAACTTTGAACCTAGTGTCATATTTTCAACGTTTTTAACGATAGCTGTGGGAAAAGTTTTTTTTCTAGTCGAAAAAGTTATGTCATCAGCATATCTTGTATACGAGCAGCCATATCTTTTAGCTAACTTTGACAGTTTAATATCAAGACTATTAGTAATGAGATTAGCAATAACTGGAGAGCAAGGACTCCCTTGAGGCAGAGAATCTTTATAGCATGCTATTTGAGCAATAATGGTTGCTATATGGGGATCTAATTTAAAGTCTCTATTGGCAATAAAGTATCCACGAACCCTACCAAAGTTAAAGCTTCCAAAAAAATCTGCCAAATCTAAATTTAATACATTTTTTTTACCACGATGAACACGCGCATTCGTTATGATTGATCTTTCTCGTTCAAAACCATGAGAAAGAGAGCATTCAACTTTATTATCAAGATGAATTACCCCTTTACAATCCAATAGCAAATCTGACAATTTACGCTGAAGATCTTTTAATTCATCAGATGGTGCACTGATCGTTCTAACACCACCGGATTTCTTGGTAATATCGAACTGATGATAATGCGAATTTACGTGTGATGTTACACCTGGTCTGTACAAGGTTCTGGTAAGAAAAGCTGCTGAAACACCCAATATCGACGCTAATTCAGGTTTTGTTTTAGCTTGTTTAAGTAGTAAATAGTTTCTTCTATGAATCACATTACACTCTTTGTCATTAAAGCCAAAAGAAGTAGCTCACATGCACTCTTACGCGCCGCTAGCGAGTAATTCAGGAAAGCAATAGGAGCAATCCGAGAAGGCGAGTCACTTAGACCATGTTGTCACAGGTTGCGAAACGCAACCAACAAATCTGCATGTGAGCTAAAACTAAGCTACATCGTAATGATAGGTTATTCAAGTTATTTGATATGCTTGGTTATTGTAAGTCTAGTTCCTTCCACAAAACGAAAGTAAAAATGAAGAAACAACTGAATGGCGATCCTTTCATTTTGTTTGTTAATCACAGTTTAATTATCCGATGCTAAAGCCTCCAATAGCTGTACATTTAGGCCTACATCTACCATTTACCAGAGGGCTGCTAGCAAAAGAAGTAACACCTTTCATACCTTTGCAAAAGATATAATGTGACCAAGTGAATAACGCGGAACTATCCAGAAATAAGTTATGCTTGAGATGAAGTTTCATACACAACCACATCTTTGAAAGATGTTTTTTTAGAAATACTGGCCGATGAGCGATCATAGACCCGTATGCTTCCTGACTACTATCGTCTGCCAAACGGCCAATACCTCATTTTGTCGATTCGCTCGACCGATCTCGTCATGTCCTTGTAAGCACGCCCGGCCAACCTGTTTTGGAATACCTCCATTTTATCGGCAATGGCTTTCATCTTCGGACCGTGCCCGGTGTTGTGCAGCCACTGCCCCAAAAAATAGAAGGCCAGCATCACAATGGACATCACTGCGAAGAAACCAAATACCTCCGCAAGGTTTTGAGGTGGAAAGTTAAACTCCATAATCAGTAATCCTTATTTAGTTAGGCCATGCGACCTTTTTTAACAAAGCTGGCAACCTCTTCGTTACGCTCCTGCTGGCGTTCCTGGGCATATGAAACGTAGTCCTCAACATCGAAGGTGTGCTTTTCCGGATCGCGCTCTTGCCATTCTGCGTGTGCTTGACGCGCTTCTTCCTGGTCCTCACTGGATAGGTCATCAAAGCCGCCGGTTTGATTCATCCAGCCAGTGCCGCCACCGCCTAAGCTATCGTTGTCAAATGCAGGGGAAACGTCGTCAGTCGCCCTCCTTATCGTCATCATCCCCGTTATCTTTCGTACTGTTTCGGATCGAACTAGCTAGACGACCTCCGGTAGTGCCGCTGATTCTATCCCCGGCCATATCACCCATTCCCTTCATCAAATTCGCACCGGTATCCGCTGCAATACGCCCCGCTTTTACAGCGCTACCTTTAAAGCCGCCGCCAGAAGATTGACCGGAAGCTTGAGAGAAGGAGCCAGCCTCATCAGAATCGCCACTGCCACTAAATGCACCGCCCAGGCTCGACATAACGTCAGTATTATTCGCTACGTTCTCACCCGCTTTTGCAAATGCAGCCTGAATAGCAGACGCACCGCCGGCGGTAGCCATTGCGGCACCGGCAGCCATACCACCAGTGGCAACAACCGCTCCGGCCATCGCACCGGCACTGATGCTGCCAGCACCTGCCGCCGCGCCGCCTCCAGGAACCAGGCTAGCGACCACATTGGGAACCGAGTGAATGAGCATCACGAGAACCAGTGAAACGACAAAGATCACCAACAATTCACGCATGGGAGCATCATTGGATAGATCGGCATAGAAACCATCCATGATCGACATGGCAATGCCAATAAGCAACGTCATTGTCATCAACTTCAAAGCAACGCCTAATACGCTTTTGAAGTAGTTGATTGCTATATCCGAAGTCCAACGCGAACCACCAAACCCCAGCACGAAAACACCGGCATAGACTAATATCCAAGCCGTCACCAAGGCCAACAACACATTGGCCGCCACTACCGCCATACACGCCAAAATTGCCAACGTGATTAAGAAGATAGACAAGTTATCTATCGGGCTGGTGATGCTGTATGACTTACCAGCTTTCACAATAATGTCGAACGCAATACTAATAGGCTCTGACGGGGTTAGGTCTCTCGAAAGGCCACCGGCTTGAGCACCGATCGTTCTCAATGAATCGATAATTGACGTGGCAAAGTCTGGGCCGTTTCTGAGTAACCAGAGAAAGAAACCAAACGTCAAGATGAAGCGCACGAACTCGGCAAAAAACTCCCTTATATCCGCTTGCTTAAGGATCAAGGTCCCGCCAGTCCAAACAAGGGATATAGTGCCCAGCGTCCAGAATAGCCAGGCAGCATAGTTTGTAATTACCGAGCCCCAAGTAGCACTTGCTGTCATGAAACGCACAGCCACTTCATCTAAGACACCATTAGGCTCAATGGCCGCTGATGCTGTTTGCGAAGTAAGTACAACTGCCAGGAGCATGACAAGCCGAATAAATATCTTGATCATGATTAGAACCCCTTGTTCTTGGAGCGATCCGTGGGTTCGCCCATATCCCAAAGACAGTTCCCTTTTTCCTTCTGCTCTTTCGTCAGGTTCGGGTTGTCACAGTTGATCGTTGCAGGCTTTGGCCCGTCATCTTCGCCGCACCCCACCATAGCAAAAGAGGCCAACGCGCTAACGATAAAAACTCGGGTGATATTCTTCATGATTAAAACCCCCTGTTTTCTGAACGGTCGGTTGGCTCGCCCATATCGAACAACCTTTCACGAGACGCTTGATATTGAGCTTCGCGGTCAGCATCCGCCTGCATTCGAGTGCCAACGGCATTCTGCTGGGCAATCAATAGGCTTCGGATTTGTAGGAGCTGGTTGGCCTGGTTGCTAGCGAGCTGGTTAGCGTAGCCAATAGCCGCCAATTGGCCGTCCGCGCTCTGAGCACCAGATTGCAGGCGGTTAAGCTGACGGGCATCGGCTTCCAAGTTATCTTGCTGCTGCTCCAGACTCCTAAACAGTGCGTCGTTGGCCTTTTTCTGCGATTCAGACGCAAGGCGTCGGTTCTCAGTCATTGCGGCCCGTTCTGCATCGCTGCACCCCGCTGCCGAGAAACAAGGAGAGCTGCGGTAATAGGCCACGTCCTGGAACTTGCCTAGGTAAGCATCGAGGCTGCCAAGCTGGTTCTGGTAATAGGCGAGCGTGTTGGTCGCCTGGTTCAGATCGTTGATGGTGCGCTGCGCCTGGTCCCAAATATAAGAAGCTGGGGCCATCGAGTTTTGCAGCATATTTTCGTACTGCTGCAACTGGGTTTGATACTGCTGAATTTGTTTAGCAGTCTGTGTAACAGCTTCCATTGCCGACATGATGTTCTGAACTAGATTCGTACCATCAGCAACCGGAATCCCCGCATATACAGGATTAGAAAGGTTTAACGCCAAGGAGATGGCAAGCACGGGAATTTTAGCCGCTAAAATTTTTCGTTTTAGCATGGTTAATTACTCTTAGTAGTTATGACTAAAAGTTGCATTCACCAACCTGTAGAAACTTGATCTCTACTCCTGCCGTTACCAGCGGTGAATGTGGGCCTGTACAGAGCTAGCTCGCCACTTACTATCTCGGCGCCCGACCAGCGCGACACCGTTAAACGCGCGGTCAAATAGGGTTAAACATCGGTGTCATTACCAACCGAAGCGGTTAGGGCTTCCGTCGATTCTTTTGCCATCACATCAACGTGAGCGGCTCTTATGTTGTCGTTTAGCTTTTTTAGCTGCCTGCTCAGCTTGTAGCTTGGCTTTACGTTGCTCTAATGCTGGCATGACCACCGTTTTTTCAGTTACAGGGCCTGACTTAATAGCTAGAACCTCTAACTGAGATAGATTCTGCAGCCGGCCACGACGTGAAGGTGGCACTTTGCCAATCGGTAACACGCCAGGCTTATCAGACCGCTTGGCCCTTTTATTCTGGGCTATTAATGCCTGACGGCGGCGTTCTAGTCCTTGATCGGCAAATTTGATAGACAGATTGCCATCTGCTGCCGCCTTGATTACTCGCGCCTTGAACTCAGGCGAACCATTCACGGTAATACGATTACCATAACGCTCCATTGCTACCTTTAGCGCAGCTAAAACACTGCTTTGGTTGGAAGCCGTCGACACTTGTAGACGCTCACCATCATCACGCACGGCGCTGTTACCTGCTCGATAAATAATGGTGCCTTTTTTCGTAATCGTATCGACCATTGCTTTGGACTCAGCCTGAACTGCATCCCCGTTTAGTGTGTTGCCTTTAAGCTTTTGTGCAGCCTCTCGGCTACGTAGCGCTTTGAGGGCTTCGCCATCTCCCTGTAATGCCTGGCTCTTTAACCAATCCGCCCAGGTTTGGCGTTTATTGCTTTGATATATCGTTTGCCGTTGCTCTTGGTAACGCTTGTGAATGCGCTCAAGCTCGCTTTTCAATGCATTGCTGGCCTGTTTGTACAAAAGCTTCTTAGTAAGCTGATTGCTACCGGTCAACTTAATCACTGCGCGACGGCCACGCCCTTTCCTCTTGGCGTTATCAACCTGTCGATCTTTATCACGACGAGCCTGTTCAAGGGCTTGCGTTTTACTCTCTGCAGCATGTTTCTGCTCTGCTTGATAACGGACATATAGCTCGGTGGTATTCACCTTTAAGCGAACAGGTCGGTGTGTATATTGGCGGCTCGGCTTAACAGAATCCGATGCAGTCGCTTCAAAGGGACCAAAGCGCGCTTCGAGTTTGGGTTTAGAAAACTCACGTCCCAAGGTGCTCGCTTTGATGATCGCTTCACCATCGGCAACGATCACTAGACCATTTCCTCTGGTTCTTAACTGCAAACCATTGTCCTGCATGACCTGGTGCAACGCCTGCCAGCTACTGGCTGATTTAATCTCGTCCATGCATTCGCGCTTCACCCACCCCACTAAGCTTTCAATACCCGAATGCCGCTCCATATCCATCGCACGTGATTCGGCCCCGCGCTTGCGCGGTATATGATTATCCGGCTGCAAACCAAAGTCCTGCTCGATGGCCTCACACATTTCCGCTAGCTTCTTATGCGGGTAGTACGGCTCATGGATTGTGTTGCGAGTAGGGTGAATCTTGTTAATTGCGATATGGATATGTTGATTGTCCGTATCGTTGTGTACAGCACTGACACGCTGATGCTCTCCATAACCCAACCCTTGGCAAATGCGCTCTTCTATCGCGGCTAAAGTATGCGCTTCTAACTGTTCACCATTAGGAAAGCTCACTATCAGGTGGTAGGTTTTATCACTCTTCGCTCGGGTATTCGCAAACTGAGTCGCCAACACCTCGCTGATCGCATCGCGCACGGTTTCCGCTTCACAGTTATTTAAACAAACGCTACCAAGTCGATGTTCTTTGCGCTGGTGATCGGTGATGTAATTCACCAAGCCTGCAAAGTCAGATTTCCCCTGAGAACGCATCGGTACATGCTTGGCGATCATTGGTCCGCCCCCGGGCGAAGAATAGACTCCATAAGTGAACTCATTTGATCTTGCGTCGCCTCGATACGATTAAGCACTGCCAAGACCGTATTGGCCCCAACATGTGCCACCTTGGCATCATTACTAAGCCATAACTTCAGCAATCCACCCAGACGTCCTAAGTCACCATTAACCCGTACTAACTCGCGTACATGCTCTGCATCGGTAATTCCCTGGATACGATAGCCTTGGCCGACTTCGCGCAAATAGGTCGAAGCACTGAGCCCTGCCTGTGCTGACATGGATTCGATCAACGCACGCTCTTCCGGTAAGCAATAGACCTTAATCGGAGGACTATTCTTTCTCGTCGTCTTATTTGTGTTGTTCTCCATCTGTGTATCCTCTCTCAGGCCCCGCAGGGCAGGATCAACGTTGAGTGCCGAAGGTGCGAATAAGTCATAAGTGAAGAGGCTTCGCCATGCTTGCATGGAGGGCCTACTTCACACATCCTGCCCTCATTTCAACTTTGGTTTTATCACGGAAAGTTATGCATGCCCGTGTGCATTTCTCTGCATTTAACTGTTTATTCCTGTGTAAACTATGTTTACTCAATAAGTCCGACACTTATAGCGGTATGACAGCGCACTTATAGCGACTGAATAGCGCTAAATTAGCGGTCTTACAGTGATTTATGTGTGTTGGCTTTACTCAATATCACGACACCGAAAAACACAGCTTTCCTAACACTTTCCGCTTTAGGCTAAACAATTCAAAGCCTTTGCGTTTAACTGCCCCCCAAGTGTCAATAAAAAGTAAAACCGACAAAACATAACCATTAATTAATCATTAAAATCAAAAAGTTAAATTGACCTCAAATATTACCCCTCCACTTTCATTGACACTTTCAGCCAATCTAGATGCCAAAACACTCGGAGTATTGTCTCCCTTCGGTCGGGATGTACTCCAGGAAGGAGAGCAGAGCATAAGACTTCTTTACCTCTTGGCGTTAAACCAACGGCCATAGGCCGTTCGATAAAGCCTTTAGGCTTTATTACTTTAAGGTGTAGCCCGTATAAAACGGGCGGTTACACCGCCTGGATATCCTGAAATATCCTGAATATCCTGCTAAAACGACAAAAAATCGGGCCCCTGTGAGTCATAAACGGGCCTCTGTGAGGTGTTACCGGGCCGCTGTGAGGTGTTGCCGGGCCGCTGCGAGTCGTTTAACACGGCTTTCAGCGTCGATTTCTATACCGATACAACGCAACCTATCGATATCCTCTCGTATCCTCGTCCGGTGATTACTTATAGTCTTACTACTTACTTCATCACCACTGACAGCCTTGATGAGCGTATCAAGGTGCCAACCTCCAACAGGATCATGCTTATGAGTGAGGACATAGCGCGCAACAGCTTGGCTAATCCCATATTGCAACCTAGCAATAGGGGTTGGCTCATAATAGAGAGACAAGTCCTGTTCCAGCAGCATAACCAAAGCAACTCCTAATCTGACACGCCACAGATTCCGCTTACCGCGAGTCAGCGGGTTATATCGAGTCATAGGAGACGGAACAACATGGTCAACTAAACCACCAATGATGCGGTCTCCGGTCAACTCCAACTCCGGTGTGACAATTTCAACTGTCGCAGATCGCAATTCACAAACTAGTTTTTTTAACCGGTCATCACTATATTGGCGTTCGGACAGCATTCGACGCAGCTTTGCAGGATCAACCAGCAGCTCAATACCACCGTCCGAAATATCTCGACGACGCTCAGCCACATACAACATAGACTCAACAATATCCGCATGGCGCTGCCCTAACCTGCCAGTTACCCGACAGCGCCCAAATCGGGTATCCATCCACTCACCTTTACGTTGTAATGGCTTTCTACTAGGCTGATAGATCATCACCCGAGCCTGCAGAACCGTGCTGGTAGGTGTCACCTTGTTACCAGTTGTCATCACTAGTCCCTACCACAGTTTTAAGCTTCGTAGCTGGCCGCCTTTTTTGACGTTCCAGGATGGCTGGTTTAAGTACACCGCCGTCATATCGTCTAAACCAACACTCAGAAAATGGGTCACCGTAATTAGCTTTACTCACACCAAAGCGGACAAAATGTTTTCTCTGTTTACTCTCAACACCCAATTTTTCTGCTTCAGTGGGAGTCATACTTGCGAGATACGCTTGCCAGCGGATATTGTCGACTAACACTGACGAGCCTCGACTGGCTTGCTGATGGTCTCCCCCACCCATCATCATCGATCCTTTGTTGGAATGATGCAGAAACACAATGGAGCAGTCCGTTTCAGCAGCAATAGCCTCCATTCGACCGATAACCTTCGCCATAGGGCCACTGGCATTCTCTTCTTCAATATGGAAGCGACGCAGAGTATCCAGGATCAAAAGTCGTCTCCCCTCTGCTACCTTCCTGATTCTTTCAAACCATGCTGAAGCCATAATGTCAGGACATTTGCCAATCAATGGTTCAATAAGCAGACCTTGGGCCACCATTTGTTTTTGTGTAGGAGAAAGGTATCCTCCCAAAGCATGTAATCTATGATGAATAGCAGTAATTGGGTCCTCGGCGGGCAAATAGGCCACTAAGCCATTAGCCAGATCGCCTATGCCCAGCAAATCAGCTCCACCCGCTACCTGTGCCGCCAATTGAAGGGCCAGCATTGATTTACCTACGCCGCCAGGGGAAACAATGGCTCCTATGGTTCCCATAGCCATATTGGGCAACACGTAGTCAATCGGTGGAGGCAGTTCATTAAATGCAGTCAAAAGATCTAGTGCCATATTGTTAACCTCCCATAAAATAACCTGGTCGAATAGGCTGAAGTCGAGACGTTCTTCGTTCTTCAATCCATTTCTCAACTTCAGCTAAATCCCAAGCTACATTTCTGCTTGTAAGTACAATACGGCGTGGAAACTCTCCTCGTTGTTCTAAGTTGTAAATAGTCCGGTCAGAGAGCGGAATCATTTCCAACAATACTTTTCTATTAATTAGCGTTTTATGTGCCAGTGTTTGCATTTATTTGCC
>NZ_WXWO01000005.1:0-9232 GCF_009904845.1 Vibrio sp. V38_P2S17PM301
ATCAACAATATAATCTTTTTATAAAAAAGCATAAAAGGGCTTTTTTAGCCCTTTCATAATTTTCTAATGATTTTATCAGTGACAAAGCTGAGCGTTTTTTACCCATTGACACGTTGAATACGTCAATAGGTACAGCAAAAGGCAGGATCAATATCGGCGTTACAGATTGATAACATAACTGGGAAAATCGACTTTTTCCCATAACGCGTGACTGAGCGACGCCGGATCAGACAAATCACCACCAACCAGCCAGTCAGCAATCGCCCCGGCCACATCCGGGTACGACACGCTTTCTGCTTCTTTCTCATCCAGCCAACTGCGCACGGCAGAGGCGTCTAAGAAATCCATCGAGCTCGCTAATCCAAGGTTTTCCAGTGTGGCGACGTTGCTCTGCTGTTCAAACTGACCAGCCAGCGGTTTGAGCAGCAGTTTCTTACCCAAGGTCAACGCCTCGGAAGGCAACTCAAATCCGCCATTGGCGATCACACCCGAGCAACGCTGCAGGTGATGTTGAAAACCCTGATGGCACAGCGGACGTAGCGTAACGTTTTCCAGATCTTGCAAGCCTGTCACCGCTGGATGGAAGCAGACAAAACGCTGATTGCCGAAACGAAACAAAAGTTCACAAATATCATCTACCGATTCAAATGGCAGATAAACCAGCACATACTGCTCTAGGCGCGCTTTCTCACCCAAGGTGTGGACAATTGGCGGCAGCAACGGCTGATCAAAATGGTACCAGTGCAAACCGATATGCTGATCACACGGCGCAAAATGCTCAATCACCCGCTTATCCAGCCAGGAGGCTCCTTTCAGCGGCACCGGGTAGCGAAATGCATTCTGATGGCTGATACCGATGCAGGTGACCTTCTGCTTTTTTGCCGCCCAGGCTGAGATAGGCTCAAAATCATTCAGCACCAGATCGTAGCGGCTGAGATCCAATGCTGCGATTTCCTTGTTTAGCTGGATCAGGCTGTTATTCAGCCCGGTTTTCCAGTAATTCACCCGGCCTTTTTCTGTCACGAACGTCATCCCCCGCCGGGTCTGATAGTCCCCAAAGTCGTCCATGGAAAAGTATTTGTCCGACGCACGGCCGGAGAAGAGAAAATCTACCTCAAGATCACGCTGCTTCAGCGCTTTGCTCATAGCTCTGGCCCGAGCAATATGCCCATTTCCGGTTCCCTGAACACCGTACAAGATTTTCAATCGTTAGCCTCCAACAACTGAGATGGCGAAAGTGGCACTGCCCACTCCCAATAACATACCGATCAGCACATCGCTGATGAAATGCACCCCGAGTAGAATACGGGCCGCACCAATGGCGGCCGCCCACAACAGGGCAAAGCTGTGCAGATCCGGGTAAAAGTGACCAATTAAAGTAGCCATCAGGAAGGCGGCGGCCGTGTGGCCTGATGGCAGGCTATAGCGGTCAGAAGGGGTAATAAAAGACACCACTAAGTCAGAAAACTCGTCCGGTCGACGGCGCTTAAAACTGTTTTTGGTTAGCCAATAGATAGGCAGTTCAAGTGCGAAGGCACTCAGTCCAGCGGCCAGAAACATCGCTCCGGTAGGGCCATCCAGCCACCAAGCCAACAACCCAATCACAAGATACAGATGGCCATCCCCGGTGTGCGAAATGGCTTTACTCATTTGGGCAACCTGTTGGTTGAATCTGTGTTGAAGACAAAACAGAGAAAATGCCAGGTCAAGTTTGGCAATCGGTTCGATAGCTCTCATCTTGTTGCTCCTGCAAACCTTCCACTCATTGTTGAAAAGATGTTAGGAGCCCCAAGTGACAGAAACATGAAGATTGTTTGGAGATATGGTGACAAACCAGCTCAGCCGCTGGCATTACTATCCGAAGTGGTGAGAAACCCGCTGGTCATCAGACGAATATTGTGTTCAAACAAGCGATCGAGAAACTCGTCACTGAGTTCGACTCCATGTAGTGCCAGCATCGACGGGGGCGCCATAAACGGAAACACCATCAGGCTGATGTATGAAATCCGACACAGCTTGGGATCCATATCCGGCCGAATCACCTGCTCTTGCACCAGACGATCAAAAATGACGTCTTGCATCGGCTTACTGATGTCCATAAACACTTTTTCCATCAGCTTTCTTTGTGTGTCGGACGGTGGCATGTTCATCAGTTGCATGACCAGACGCGGAAACTGAGGCACTTTAACCATTTCCCGGTAATAGGTACGCATAATGTCGATAAAATGCCCACGTGAAGCATGTTTGATCAGGGTATTGAGCTTTTGTTGCACTGGCGCGAGCGTCTCGCGCAACATAGTCTCGAACAAGCCTTCTTTATTGCCGAAATAATAGCTGATCATCGCGCTGTTCACACCAGCTCGCTGAGCAATCAAACGGGTAGAAACCTTGTCATACGCCATCACGGTAAATAACTCCCGGGCATGATGGATCAAGTGTTCACGTGCGTGAGTTTGATTACTCGGCCGGCCCACTCTGCGTGCCTTTTCTGACCGTGTTGTCTGTTGCATAGATGATCTCGACAATTAATCATTGATTAATTGTAGGCCAGTTACCCTGCTCCTTAACAGGTTTATTATTCATCATAATAAGTGACTCTGGTTAAAATCAGTCCAAACGATGAATTTGCCCCTGGATTAGGCACCGGCGAATAAAAAAGCAATTTTAGGGTTGACGCGCTCCATTGAGTGCGGTACTAATTTGTTAACTTAATTCTGTGGAACGCTTAACAACATGACAGCACGTTTTTCTCTCTTGCTTAGCCTCCTCCTTATCGTGACCAGATCGCGCGGGTAGGCTGTGGAAGAAAAATAACCTCACAGAATGATACTAGACCCGCACGCAGATGCGGGTTTTTTTATACCTAAATACCGGAAGTAAAACGATTACTCATCGCAAAAGGAAGCAAACATGAACGATCAGGTCATAATCTTCGACACCACGTTACGTGATGGCGAACAAGCGTTGTCAGCAAGCTTGACGGTTAAAGAGAAACTGCAGATTGCGTATGCGCTTGAAAGGCTCGGCGTTGATGTGATCGAAGCAGGCTTCCCTATCTCTTCACCGGGTGATTTCGAGTCCGTACAAACTATCGCTAAAAACATTAAAAACAGCCGAGTTTGTGCCCTTTCGCGTGCCGTTGCGAAAGACATCGATGCCGCCGCCGAAGCGCTCAAAGTGGCGGACCAGTTCCGTATCCACACCTTTTTGGCCACCTCAACCATCCATGTCAAAGACAAACTGCGCCGCAGCTATGATGACGTGGTAGAAATGGCGGTTAACGCCGTCAAACATGCGCGTAAATATACCGATGATGTCGAGTTCTCGTGCGAAGATGCCGGTCGTACTCCGATTGACAATTTGTGCCGCATGGTTGAGGCCGCAATCAACGCAGGCGCGACCACAGTTAACATCCCAGACACCGTGGGCTACACCGTGCCAAGCGAATTTGGTGGCATCATCCAGACCCTGTTCAACCGCGTGCCAAACATTGATAAAGCGGTGATTTCCGTCCATTGCCATGACGACTTAGGAATGTCGGTCGCCAACTCGATTGCCGCGGTGCAGGCCGGCGCACGTCAGATAGAAGGCACCATCAACGGTATTGGTGAGCGCGCTGGTAACTGTTCGCTGGAAGAGATCGCGATGATCATCAAAACCCGCCAAGAGTTCTTAGGCGTACACACCGGCATCAAACACGAAGAGATCCACCGTACCAGTAAGTTGGTCAGCCAACTGTGCAACATGCCGATCCAGAGCAACAAAGCCATCGTCGGTGCCAACGCCTTCAGTCACTCGTCCGGTATTCACCAAGATGGCATGTTGAAGAACAAAAACACGTACGAAATCATGACACCGGAGTCCATCGGCCTGAAGAACCAGGCGTTGAATCTGACCAGTCGCAGCGGCCGTGCTGCAGTGAAAAGTCATATGGATGCCATGGGTTATAAAGAAGAAGAGTATAATCTGAACGCACTGTACGAAGATTTCCTGAAGCTGGCCGATCGCAAGGGCCAAGTGTTCGACTACGATCTGGAAGCCTTAATGCACTTCTCAAACCTGCGTGAAGAAGACGACTTCTACAAACTGAACTACCTGAGTGTGCAGTCCGGCAGCGTGATGGCAACGACCAGCATCAAACTGCTGTGTGGTGATGAAGAAAAATGCGAGGCAGCCGTCGGTAATGGTCCGGTCGATGCGTTATACCAGTGTATTTACCGCGTGACTGGGTACGATATCGTGCTGGACAAGTTTGACCTGACCGCCAAAGGGGAAGGGGAAGATGGTTTGGGGCAGGCGGACATCATTGCCAATTATAAAGGCCGTAAGTATCACGGCACTGGCGTCTCGACCGATATCGTCGAAGCGTCTGGCCAGGCGCTGCTGCATGTGATCAACAGCATTCACCGTGCGGATCAAGTGGCTGAAATTAAACAAAAACGCATCACAACAGTATAAAACGCTTCCGGAGGGAAATCGTACCTCCGGGGTCAGATAATGAACAAGAAAGGACAAACATGACAGACAAACATTACAAAATCGCCGTATTACCCGGAGATGGGATCGGCCCGGAAGTGATGGCACAGGCAAACAAAGTACTGGATGCGATTGAAAAGAAGCACTCAATCACCTTCGAGCGTGAGCAGCATGACGTAGGCGGCATCGCAATCGATAATCACGGTTGTCCGTTGCCTGAAAGCACCATCAGCGCGTGTGAAGAAGCAGATGCCGTACTGTTCGGCTCGGTGGGAGGCCCGAAATGGGAACACCTGCCACCGAATGATCAACCTGAACGCGGTGCCCTGCTGCCACTACGCAAACACTTCCAGCTATTTTGTAACCTACGCCCAGCTCAAATCCACACTGGTCTGGAAGCCTTTTCTCCTTTGCGCGCTGATATTTCTGAGCGTGGTTTTGATATTGTCGTGGTTCGTGAGTTGACGGGCGGTATCTATTTTGGCCAGCCTAAGGGCCGTGAAGGCGAAGGCGCGACCGAAAAAGCATTTGATACTGAGATCTACCACCGTTTCGAGATCGAACGCATCGCCAAAATTGCATTTGAATCGGCACGTCTGCGCAATAAGAAAGTGTGTTCCATTGACAAAGCGAACGTGCTGCAAAGCTCGATCCTGTGGCGAGAAGTGGTGGAAGAGATCGCCAAAGATTACCCGGATGTCGAGCTTTCCCATATGTACATCGATAACGCCACCATGCAGTTGATCAAAGATCCGGCGCAGTTTGACGTCATGCTGTGTTCAAATATCTTCGGCGACATCATCTCAGACGAATGTGCCATGATTACCGGATCGATGGGTATGCTACCGTCAGCAAGTCTGAATGAGAGCAAGTTCGGCCTGTATGAACCAGCAGGCGGCAGCGCACCGGATATTGCAGGTAAGAACATCGCCAACCCAGTGGCACAGATTCTGTCGGCAGCGTTGATGCTACGTTACAGCCTGGGTGAGGAAGCGGCGGCGCAGGATATTGAAACAGCGGTATCTCAGGCCCTATCTGCCGGTGAGCTAACGGCCGATCTGGCCGGTGACCATCCGGCACTGTCGACCTCCGCCATGGGCGATACCATCGCCAGTTACATTTTAAACTCATAACAAGAATATCGTTGTCTGAGACCGAGCTTTACGCACGGCTCAGGCACGCAGGAAGCAAACACAATGGGCAAAACTCTGTATGAAAAAGTCTACGACGCGCATGTGGCCGTAGCCGCCGAAGGCGAAAACCCAATTCTGTATATCGACCGTCATCTGGTGCATGAAGTCACTTCACCACAAGCGTTTGATGGCTTGCGTGAGAAAGGCCGACCGGTTCGTCAGGTTGGCAAAACGTTCGCGACCATGGATCACAACGTATCCACGACCACCAAAGACATCAATGCGTCAGGTGAGATGGCGCGCATTCAGATGGAAACGCTGAAAAAGAACTGTGAAGAGTTCGGCGTCACTCTGTACGATATCAACCACAAATATCAGGGAATCGTCCACGTGATGGGGCCGGAGCTGGGCATTACCCTGCCGGGAATGACCATCGTATGTGGTGACTCTCACACCGCCACCCACGGTGCATTTGGCTCATTGGCGTTTGGTATCGGAACCTCCGAAGTGGAACACGTCCTGGCCACTCAAACGTTGAAGCAAGCGCGTGCTAAAACCATGAAAATTGACGTGCAGGGTAAAGTTGCACCAGGCATAACAGCCAAAGATATCGTGCTGGCCATCATCGGTAAAACCACCGCTGCAGGCGGAACAGGCTATGTGGTCGAATTCTGCGGTGAAGCAATCACCGACCTGACAATGGAAGGCCGTATGACGGTGTGTAACATGGCGATCGAATTAGGCGCTAAAGCGGGTCTAATCGCACCAGATGAAACCACCTTCGAGTACATCAAAGGGCGTAAGTTCGCCCCCACCGGAGCTAACTGGGAAGCGGCCGTTGAATACTGGAAAACATTCAGTACCGACGATGATGCAGAGTTTGATGCGGTGGTGACACTCAATGCTGCCGACATTAAGCCTCAGGTCACTTGGGGAACTAACCCGGGTCAAGTGATTGCCGTTGATGAGCCAATCCCGGCACCAGAAAGTTTCTCCGATCCAGTCGAACGCGCTTCTGCGCAGAAAGCCTTGGCTTACATGGGACTGGAAGCGGGCAAATCGCTGTCTGACTATAAAGTGGATAAAGTCTTCGTTGGCTCTTGCACCAACTCGCGTATCGAAGACATGCGCGCGGCGGCAGCCATAGCGAAAGGCAAACAAGTTGCTGCTCACGTTCAGGCATTGATTGTCCCAGGCTCAGAACAAGTCAAAGCGCAGGCGGAAGCTGAAGGTTTGGACGTGATATTTAAGGAAGCGGGGTTTGAATGGCGCTTACCAGGCTGTTCTATGTGTCTGGCAATGAACAACGACCGTTTAGGTCCCGGGGAGCGCTGCGCGTCAACCTCAAACCGTAACTTTGAAGGTCGTCAGGGCCGAGATGGCCGCACCCATCTGGTCAGCCCTGCTATGGCAGCAGCCGCTGCGATTGCTGGCCACTTCGTTGATATTCGTGAGTTGGACTAAGGAGAGAACAGATGTCAGGTTTTAAACAACATACAGGATTAGTGGTTCCTCTGGATGCAGCAAACGTCGACACCGATGCGATCATTCCTAAACAGTTCTTGCAAAAGGTGTCTCGCTTAGGCTTTGGCAAGCACCTCTTCCACGACTGGCGCTTCTTGGATGATGCAGGCCAACAGCCAAATCCGGATTTCGTCATGAACCAGCCACGCTACCAGGGCGCCTCTATCTTGCTCGCGCGGGAAAACTTCGGCTGTGGCTCATCACGTGAACACGCCCCTTGGGCACTGGCCGATTATGGTATCAAAGCGATGATCGCCCCAAGTTTTGCGGATATTTTTTACGGCAACTCCATCAACAACCAAATGGTTCCTGTACGCCTAACCGAACAAGAAGTGGATGAAATCTTCCAGTTCGTTGAAACGAACGAAGGCGCTGAGATTGAGGTTGATTTGGAAGCCAACCTGGTGCGGGCTAATGGCAAAGAGTATTCATTTGAGATTGACGAGTTTCGCCGTCACTGCCTGTTAAACGGCTTAGACAACATAGGTCTGACCCTACAACACGAAGACAAAATTTCAAACTACGAGGCGAAGATCCCCGAATTCTTGCGCTGAGATTTACCTGAGCAAAGATCACAAAAGGTTGGCCATGAGCCAGCCTTTTTTATTGAAAGCAATTACGCTTGAAGTGGGTCTACTCTTCAAATCATTCATTTGGAATTTATTATGACGCGCTTGCTGACTTTACTCTTAACTGCCCTTTCTTTTTACAGCTATGCAGCCCCTAAAGCGGAACTGTGGCCATACTGGCAACAAAGTGACGAAAGCAGCACATTATCCATTTCACATCAGGCATGGCAGGAGCTTCTGGATCGGTATCTGGTGAAGGAAGGAGAGTTTACCTTGTTTACTTATCAACAGGTGAAACCCGCCGATCGCAAAAAACTCAATAGCTACCTGCGTATGCTGAGCAGTATTGACCCATTACGCTACTCCAAAGCTGAGCAGTATGCATATTGGGTTAATTTGTATAACGCGATGACCGTAGAACTGATCCTCGACAGCTATCCCGTCAGTTCCATCACTAAATTAGGTGGGCTATTCAGTTTCGGCCCATGGGATGAAGAGATCACGAAAATTAACGGTCACCCTCTGACACTGAATGACATTGAGCATCGTATTTTACGCCCTATCTGGAATGATCCGCGTACGCACTACGCCGTCAACTGTGCCAGCCTGGGTTGTCCGAATTTACAGCAACAAGCCTTCACCGCAGAGAACAGCGAAGCGCTATTACAAAAAGCAGCCCGCGAATTCATTAACAGTAGCAAAGGCGCCCAAAAATCGAACGGTACACTGGTGCTGTCTTCTATTTATGAATGGTTTAGCGAGGATTTTGGTGATCGGCAGCAGCTCTTAGAACATTTAGGTGCCTATCGTACTGAACTGCAACATTACGATGGGAAGATAAATTACGACTATGACTGGCAACTCAACGAGAACA
This sequence comes from Vibrio sp. V38_P2S17PM301, assembly GCF_009904845.1. Lineage (NCBI taxonomy): Bacteria > Pseudomonadati > Pseudomonadota > Gammaproteobacteria > Vibrionales > Vibrionaceae > Vibrio > Vibrio sp. V38_P2S17PM301. The sequence goes on from NZ_WXWO01000005.1 coordinate 8,577, forward strand.
AATAACGCTCCAATAGCAAAAAACCTCAGCCAAAGGCTGAGGTTTTTCAGTATTTAGAGCCTAGCGATGTCCTACTCTCACATGGGGAAACCCCACACTACCATCGGCGCTACTCTGTTTCACTTCTGAGTTCGGCATGGAATCAGGTGGGTCCAAAGCGCTATGGTCGCTAAGCAAATTGTGTTCTCATTAGAGAGAATAACTGGTGCTGATACCCAGACTCGAACTGGGGACCTCATCCTTACCAAGGATGCGCTCTACCACCTGAGCTATATCAGCACACAAAATTTTGTGTCGGTGGACTAAAAAAGCCCGTCATACAACGGGCTCTTTAAAATTTAAGAGCCTGGCGATGTCCTACTCTCACATGGGGAAACCCCACACTACCATCGGCGCTAATTCGTTTCACTGCTGAGTTCGGCATGGAATCAGGTGGGTCCAAATCGCTATGGTCGCCAAGCAAATTCTTAAAATTCGGAAAGCTGTTTTTTAATTCTCGTTTTTACACATTCAATGTTCTTTCATTGAGTCCATCAAAACCCCTTGGGTGTTGTATGGTTAAGCCTCACGGGCAATTAGTACAGGTTAGCTCAACGCCTCACAACGCTTACACACCCTGCCTATCAACGTTCTAGTCTCGAACAACCCTTCAGGAC
>NZ_WXWO01000009.1:0-9177 GCF_009904845.1 Vibrio sp. V38_P2S17PM301
AGTCTAACCAGTGCGGAGCGGTAGTTCAGTTGGTTAGAATACCGGCCTGTCACGCCGGGGGTCGCGGGTTCGAGTCCCGTCCGCTCCGCCATTTATTTCGAAAGCCTCGCTATCAGCGAGGCTTTTTCGAATATAAAACAACGAAATTTTTAGGGGTGTAGCTCCAATTGGCAGAGCAGCGGATTCCAAATCCGCGTGTTGGGAGTTCGAATCTCTCCACCCCTGCCATATTCAAGGCCTCAGTCGAAAGACTGAGGCCTTTTTGTTTTCTGTTGGTGCGAACAATACGCAGAGCATTGCGAGTAATAATTAGTTACACTTGGGCTTCTCCTCAACACTCTTATTGGGAAAAGAAAACAAATGGATATCAGCCGTCGTCAATTCGTCAAAACGTCGTTCGCCTTATCAGCTATGTGCGTGATGCCTGCGTGCTCTTTGGTGCAATCTCGCGGTCGTGACGGCCGGTATATTTACGACTTGACTGCACAGCCTGCGAGCGCCTCGCTAGTGCCTGGTTTCACGACTTCGGTGTTAGCGTTCAACGGTCGGATCCCAGCGCCGACAATTCGCTGCCGGCAAGGAGAAAAGGTCATCATTCGTTTTACCAATAAACTGGATGAGCCAACTACCATCCATTGGCACGGGCTGCGTATCCCGATTGCTATGGATGGTGTACCGTTCCTCAGCCAGCCGCCTATCATGCCTGGTGAGACGTTTATATACGAATTTACGCCACCAGACGCAGGCACATTTTGGTATCACCCACATATGAATAGTGTCAAGCAGCTCGGTATGGGATTGGTGGGGCTGATCATTGTTGAAGAGGCAGACCCGGTTCATTTCGACGAAGAGCACGCTTTAATGTTGAAACACTGGCATTTGGATCCGCAGGGTCAGTGGAAAGATTTGATGATCCCACGCTATAGCGCACGCATGGGCACACCAGGCGAGTGGGGGACCGTCAATGGAGTCCATGAGCCGGTCTATTCACTGAAAGCGCATGCCACTGTTCGTCTGCGAATTGCGAACGTCGACAATACAATAACGTATCCGGTTGCCGTCGAAGGAGCCGAGGCCTGGGTCATCGCCATTGATGGTAATCCGGTAAAGACGCCAGTGAAGCTCACTCAGCATAAAATTGGCCCAGGTATGAGGGTTGATATTGGCTTGGTGGCGCCCAAGGCAGGAGAGCGGGTTTATGTGCGTCAAATGAAAGGCAAATTCCCATTTCCTCTGTGCGAGTTTGAGGTGATGTCGTCAGAACTACCATCTGGTCAGTCTTTGCCTACTCTGCCACTCAACCCAGTACCGTCAGTTGATCTGGCCAATGCACAGGAAATTGACTTTGTGTTTGAGTGGGAAGGCGCTATTATCCCAGCCGATCCATCCGGGCATGCGATGCCGACCTTCTGGTTAGTTAATAAGCGCGCCTGGGAGGGTATGAGTGCGACATCCATTCCCGAACCGCTGGCGTATTTAGAACGTGGGAAAACGTACATTTTTGACCTTAAGAACGTCACCCAGTACCACCACCCAATCCATTTACACGGACATACTTTTACCGTATTGGAACTGAATGGAAACAAGCTTACAGAACCGTTTCATACCGATACGGTGTTATTGGGCAAAAATGGCAGCGCTAAGGCGGCATTCGTGGCGGACAACCCTGGGCGCTGGATGTACCACTGTCATGTGATTGAACACATGAAAACCGGCCTCATGGGTTTTATTGAGGTAAAGTGACGCCTGTAACTTTTAAAATCTATTTCAGAAACACAATCTTATTACTGCGGATTTAACCCTTGGATCGCTCGATTTTTCAGCGAATAAGATTACAATGTTCGCATCAAAAATTAAGGGGTTACTATGGGGCAGTTATCCATTCTCGGCTTTATCGCTGTCGGCGGCGCATTTGGTGCGTGTTCGCGTTATCTGATCTCTGAATTGTGCGTGGTGTTGTTTGGGCGGGGCTTTCCCTATGGGACGTTGACGGTCAACGTTGTGGGGTCATTCATCATGGGCGCATTGATCGCACTGTTTGAAAATGAAATGCTCGCCACCGAACCATGGCGCCAAATCATCGGTCTGGGCTTCCTTGGAGCATTGACGACGTTTTCGACCTTTTCAATGGACAACGTGTTGATGTTGCAACAAGGTGCTTTTTTCAAGATGGGCCTCAATATCTTGTTGAACGTGGTATTGAGTGTTTCCGCCGCCTGGGTGGGTTTTCAGTTGTTGATCAAAAGTTAGATAAAATTTGTACAGGTCGGCTTGGTTTAACCAAGCCGTTTTTATATACTGATTTTACTTGTCGGAGTGCCATAAGGCTGAGACCGTTAATTCGGGATCCGTTGAACCTGATCAGATTAGAATCTGCGAAGGGAACAAGAGAAGATATCTACACCAGAGTTCTATCTGGTCGACCTATCAAATAATCGAATGCTGTTTAGACGAAGAGCACCTGCATAATCTGTCCATCATTCGATTCCTCTTGTCGCATCTATCCGCCAAGCATTTTTATCCCCAATACCAATAAGGAAAAATGCTATGTCGAGTCGCAAACAAGCGAGACTGGAAGCCAAACAGTTTATTGATACCCTCTCGGTACAAGCGTACCCCAATTCACACAAAGTGTATGTGCAAGGCTCACGTCCAGATGTTCGTGTACCTATGCGTGAAATAGCGCTAGCAGATAGTCTGATTGGTGGCACAAAAGAAGCGCCTATTTTTGAGCCGAATGAAGCCGTCCGAGTCTACGATACGTCAGGTGTTTATACTGATCCGAACTACGATATTGACCTTTATAGTGGCTTACCAAAGCTAAGAGAAAGCTGGATTGAAGAGCGCGGTGACACAGAGTTACTTGATGAAGTAAGCTCGGTGTACACCAAAGAACGCTTAGAAGACGAAACACTAGACGATCTTCGATACGGTAATCTACCACGTATTCGACGTGCCAAAGATGGGCAGTGCGTGACTCAGTTACACTATGCTCGCAAAGGTATTATCACCCCAGAAATGGAATTCATCGCGCTACGTGAAAATATGGGACGCGCTCAATACCGTGATGACGTGTTGAATCAACAGCATCCGGGTCAAAGCTTTGGTGCCAACCTACCCGAAGACATCACCGCCGAATTTGTGCGCAAAGAAGTCGCCGAAGGTCGTGCCATTATCCCTTCCAACATTAACCACCCAGAATCTGAGCCGATGATCATTGGCCGCAACTTCTTGGTCAAAGTGAATGCCAACATTGGTAATTCATCCGTGACGTCTTCCATTGAAGAAGAGGTTGAAAAGCTAGTTTGGGCCACTCGCTGGGGTGGTGATACGGTGATGGACTTATCGACGGGGCGTAATATTCACGAAACTCGCGAGTGGATTTTACGTAACAGTCCGGTTCCGATCGGTACCGTACCAATGTATCAAGCGCTTGAGAAAGTGAATGGTGTTGCGGAAAACCTTAACTGGGAAGTGATGCGCGATACTCTGATTGAGCAAGCAGAGCAGGGCGTTGACTATTTCACTATCCATGCCGGTTTACTACTTCGCTATGTGCCAATGACTGCAAAACGCGTTACTGGCATCGTGTCTCGTGGTGGTTCTATTATCGCGAAATGGTGTTTAGCACATCACCAAGAAAGCTTCTTATATACCCACTTCCGAGAGATCTGTGAGATCTGTGCCAAGTATGATGTGGCACTTTCTCTCGGTGATGGTCTTCGCCCTGGTTCGGTGGCTGATGCTAACGATGAAGCGCAATTTGCTGAGCTGCGCACCCTGGGTGAACTGACCAAGATTGCTTGGGAATATGATGTACAGGTCATCATCGAGGGGCCTGGACACGTACCTATGCACATGATTAAAGCCAATATGGAGGAGCAACTCGAGCATTGTCATGAGGCACCGTTTTACACCCTTGGTCCACTGACCACAGACGTGGCTCCGGGCTATGACCATATCACCTCCGGTATTGGCGCGGCGATGATCGGCTGGTATGGCTGTGCGATGCTTTGCTACGTTACTCCTAAAGAACACCTCGGACTGCCGAATAAAGAAGACGTTAAGACCGGTTTGATCACCTACAAACTGGCGGCGCATGCGGCGGACTTAGCTAAGGGACATCCTGGGGCTCAGGTTCGCGATAATGCGCTTTCCAAAGCGCGCTTCGAATTTCGCTGGGAAGACCAGTTTAATCTGTCACTTGACCCTGATACCGCTCGCGCTTTCCATGATGAAACCCTGCCTCAGGAATCAGGTAAGGTAGCGCATTTCTGTTCCATGTGTGGGCCTAAGTTCTGTTCAATGAAGATTTCGCAAGAGGTGCGGGAGTATGCGAAAGACACCGAACAAGTGGCTGCAGACCAAGCTATCTCGATCAAAATGCTTGATGATCCGCTAGAAGGCATGCGCCAGAAATCACAAGAGTTCAGAGAGTCAGGCTCTGAGCTATACCACCCAGCAGCACATGTCGAGATAAGTGACTCATGAGCAAAATCCTTATTCCGTCATCCTTGATTGAACTAACTGGCTTAGTTCAACAATGTTTGTTGTTGGCGAAAGAGCAGGGTTTTAGTATCGAAGACATTGAGTTGGGTGTTAGCCCAACTCAATCTATTCAGCTTGTTCGTGACCAACACATTACGTACGTTACTACGGATCTGATTGATGCCCATAACGCCGATCCAGAGCGCTCTTTGGCGCTTTGCTATCGCTCTGGTTTATCAGTAGAAGCGTGCCTAGAACAGTCTTCGACATCGGTTTTGATTGGCATTTTTGACGACCAGGCTGTCAATCCACAGGGCGAGGTGTCTCAACTTGATATCTGGCGTCATCCAATCGACCATGAAGTGAGAGCGCTTTCCGTTAAGGTCAAACTCAACACTGTGTTTGTACCTGAGCATCACCTAGCATGGGTGGTGACATTGACTGTGCTCGATTTTCCCATCGAAGATGCGCTGACACTCGCCCGAGGAATGACGACACAACAGACGAATGTTTCACGTGAAACACGCTTGGATCAAAACCACAATGTGGAGCGAGTCAATCAGTGGGCGTGCCAGTTCGATGATTTTCCCACCCCAGTCCTTGACGATCAGCGCTTAGGCATCCGAGTCGGATGGTCAGCGCAAGGCGAGCGCGTCCGCTTTTCAACCTTAGCGAAGCAGAGTTTAGGGCTCTACCCAGTGGTGGATGATGTTACTTGGATCGAGCGTTTGCTGCCATTGGGCATCCATACTATCCAACTGCGTATCAAGAATCCGCAACAGGCTGATTTAGAACAGCAGATCATTCGAGCAATTGAGTTAGGTCGTCAATACCAGGCCCAAGTGTTTATCAATGACTATTGGCAGCTTGCGATTAAGCATGGTGCTTACGGTGTACATCTCGGTCAGGAAGATATTGAAGAGTCGAATTTGGCCCAACTCACCAAAGCCGGTATTCGTCTTGGTCTCTCCACTCATGGCTATTACGAACTGCTTCGTATCGTACAAATTCATCCTAGCTACATCGCGTTAGGACATATCTTCCCAACCACCACCAAACAGATGCCATCTAAGCCGCAGGGGTTGGTGCGTTTGGCATTATATCAAAAGCTGATCGATAGCATCCCTTATGGCGCAACACAGTCTGATGTTGGTGCCCAAGCAGAGCAGGGGGTAAGTGCTGGCATGTTCGGTTATCCAACTGTCGCGATTGGTGGCATTGCCCCGTCCAACGCTGAGAAAGTCTGGCAGACGGGCGTCTCAAGTTTAGCGGTCGTTCGAGCCATAACATTGGCAGACTCACCTAAGTCTGTCATTGCGTTTTTCACTGCTCTGATGAAGGAAAGACAACTTACGTTTGCCGGCCTGAACAACGCATCTACAGATGGCGTAAGGGATAAATATGCTCACGGATAAGCAGTTCCTTCGTTATCAACGCCAAGTCGCGCTGCCTGAAATCGCAGAAAGTGGGCAAGTGCGACTGAGCGAATCGCACGTGCTGATTATCGGCTGTGGCGGCTTAGGGAGTGCGGCGAGTTTGTACTTGGCGTCGGCGGGCGTCGGTAAGCTAGTCGTGGTTGATGATGATGAGGTTGAGAGCAGTAATCTGCAGCGTCAGGTGATTTATCGCGAACGAGATCTCAAAGTCACCAAAACGCAAGCCACCATGAGACAGCTCACTGAACTCAATTCGATGGTTCAGGTTCGTGCTCTCAATAAGCGTTTAGACAAAGCGCAACTGCAGCTTGAAGTCATGCTGGCGGATGTGGTGTTGGACTGCACTGACAACATGCCCACTCGTCAGCTGATTAACCAGGTTTGCTTTGAACAAAACACACCACTTATCTCAGCAGCCGCTATTGGCTGGCAAGGGCAATTTGCCGTCTTTGACTATCAAACACCAAGTCAGGATGGGGTGGAGAGCAAAGCTTGTTACCGCTGTTTGTATCCGTTTGATGAACTGCAACAACACCAAAAATGTAGTCAGAGCGGCGTTGTCGGTCCGGTAGTGGGCACGCTTGGCAACTACCAGGCCCTGGCAGCGATCCAGAAACTGGCAACTGGGACGTTTCATGTCGAAATCGCCACGTTGCATCTGTTTGATGGATTGAAGATGCAATGGCAAACCATGGGGATCAGCAAAGACAAACAATGCCAAGTTTGCGCTCAAGTTTAGCGGGCGAACTTTGTCGCGCTAAATTTCCCCATCACCGATATAAGCAATGGCCGGAATCAAGAGAGTTGGAGCAATGACGTCATCAGAACAACAAACAACACAATCGCTAGCTGCGCACTTAGATGTGATCACTATTGTCATCAATGACCAGGCTCATCAAGTGGCCAGCGAGTTAAATCTACAGCAAATCATTAGCCTGTTTGAGTTGCCGGAAATGGGGTGTGTTGTTGCCATTAACAACAACATTATGCCGCGCAGCGAGTGGGCCAGCACCGTTCTTTCACAGGGAGATCGCATCTCCTTGTTTCAAGCAATCGCAGGGGGGTAAAGTCGATGCTTAACATTGGCGATAAACAATTCGAATCACGACTGTTCACCGGAACAGGTAAATTTGCCAACAGCCGACTAATGGCGCAAGCGATTCACGCGTCGGGCTCTAAACTTGCGACCATGGCGTTAAAGCGCGTTGACGTGAACGACCAGCAAGATGATATTTTGCTGCCGTTGGTTCAAGCGGGGGTGAACTTACTGCCCAATACCTCCGGTGCTAAAAATGCCAGAGACGCTGTGTTTGCCGCGCAACTGGCGCGTGAAGCGCTGGGGACCAACTGGCTGAAACTGGAAATTCACCCAGATCCTAAGTACTTGATGCCGGATCCCATTGAGACACTAGCGGCTGCTGAGCAGTTGGTACGAGAAGGATTCATTGTGCTTCCTTACTGTCATGCTGACCCTGTGCTGTGCAAGCGACTGGAGGACGTAGGCTGTGCTGCAGTGATGCCATTGGGGGCGCCGATTGGCTCGAACAGAGGCATTGTTTCTCACGATTTTCTGGAAATCATTATCGATCAAGCCAATGTCCCGGTCGTGGTAGATGCAGGTATCGGAGCACCTTCACATGCGGCTCGTGCCATGGAGATGGGGGCCGATGCAGTTCTGGTCAACACGGCGATTGCGGCATCGAGCGATCCTATTACGATGGCGAACGCTTTTAAGTTGGCGGTTGAGTCAGGGCGTATGGCTTATGAAGCCGGTCTTGCGGGTAAAGTGTCTCATGCGGTTGCGTCGAGTCCACTGACTTCATTTCTGGATGAGTTTTAAGTTCTAAGCGAGGAAAACATGAGCTTCGTAGAACAATTTAAACAGCTCAATTGGGATGACATTTCGATGTCGATTTACGCCAAGACAGCGCAAGATGTCGAGCGGGCATTAAGTAAACCCAAGCGTGATCTGGAAGATTTTAAAGCGCTAATTTCACCTGCTGCAGAGCCTTATCTGGAGCAGATGGCGCAGTTGTCATACTCGGCGACTCGCAAACGTTTTGGTAATACCATGTCGCTTTATATTCCATTGTACTTGTCTAACTTGTGTGCCAACGCTTGTACGTATTGCGGCTTCTCCATGGAGAATCGTATCAAGCGTCGCACGTTGAATAGGGAGGAAGTGTCAGCGGAAGTGGCGGCTATCAAGCGCATGAAGTTTGATAGCGTATTGCTGGTTACCGGTGAGCACGAAACCAAAGTCGGGATGAAATACTTCCGCGAAATGGTGCCGATGATTAAACAGCGCTTTAACTATCTGGCGATGGAAGTGCAGCCGCTTGACCAAGACGATTACGCCGAGCTTAAGGCGTTGGGTTTGGATGCGGTGATGGTGTATCAAGAGACTTATCATCCTTCGACGTACGCCGAGCATCATTTGCGTGGCAATAAAATGGATTTTGCATACCGACTGGATACACCAGATCGCTTAGCAAAAGCGGGAATCGATAAGATTGGTATTGGCGCCTTAATCGGGTTAGAAGAGTGGCGCACGGATTGTTTCTATGTGGCGGCGCATCTCGACTATCTGGAGCGTAGATACTGGCAAACACGTTATTCGATTTCATTTCCACGATTGCGGCCTTGCGCAGGCGCGCTGCAGCCCAAATCGGTAATGACGGACAAACAGCTGGTGCAACTGATCTGTGCGTATCGCTTATTTAATCCGGAAGTGGAGCTGTCCCTCTCCACCCGCGAATCTCCACAATTTCGTGACAATGTATTACCGCTTGGGATCACCAGCATGTCTGCTGCATCGAAAACCCAGCCGGGAGGGTATGCTCTGGAAGACACAGAACTGGAGCAGTTTGAGATCAGCGACGAGCGGAGCGCGGCACACGTTGAACGCATGATTCGTGACAAGGGGTTCGACCCAATTTGGAAAGACTGGCACAGTGCTTATTCCGGTTAGGTGTTTCACGTGAAACAAAAAAGGCGACCTTATGGTCGCCTTTTTATTGTATAGAGAAAACCCCCAGCTAGGCTGGGGGTTCCGTAAAGCTTACAGCTATAAGTTAGTTATATAACCCCTTTCAATTTGATAAAAACGTCTTGTGGTCTGGCAACTGCAAGAGTTAATTAAGAATTGAAAGGGGGTCCCAATGGGGGACGAAAAGAGCTTAGCGCACACGCGATGGAATTGTAAATATCATGTGGTTTTTGCACCAAAGTACAGAAGGCAGGTGTTCTATGG
>NZ_WXWO01000028.1:0-8647 GCF_009904845.1 Vibrio sp. V38_P2S17PM301
CTGGACGAATGGATGGACTACTACAACAATCATCGTACTCATCAAGGAAAAATGTGCTGCGGCAGAACGCCAATAGAAACATTAGAGGATGGGAAATCAATCTGGGCTGAAAAGAATTTAGCCCAGGTATAATCTGACAGGCACCGAGACGAAAAGTGGGTAACTGTCAGATCAGGTCTGAGTTAGTACATCGTTTTCTTGCTTGAGCCGTTCTTACGGTTAGGTTGCTCATCACCTTCAAGGTGCTGTTCGAGTTCTGCTTTCAAAGCAGCTTCTGTGATTTGTTTAATGAGCGGAGTTAAGAAGCCATCTTTACCTGTCAGGTCTTGGCCTGACTGAAGGGCTTTAATAGCTTGTTCTAGATCGAAGTCTTTGTTCATGTGTCATTCCTGTTTTGTATATCATACTGAAATGGCACAGATTTCTAAACACTACCAATAATGCGGTTTGTAGGCTCAATCTAACAAGCCGCTATTGCCTGTTATTTGCGTTTTTCTAGATAACATATATCTGAAGGTGGATACGATGAGGAAGCGAGAGCGGGCATTAGACCAACCGCTCTCTTAGCAAGTTTTTGCCCCATTCCTTCTTTACGGCAAAGAGCACTATTGTCAACTGTACTATGCGTAGCCCTAATAAAACTTATCTCTGATGAACGGTGGAACCGTGTCAGGGCGAAATGTTGCTTTTAAGAAATTTATCAGTTGTTCTTTGTTGTGTCTGGGTTCATAAATTGAAGCAATAGCCAAAAGACTGCATCATTGAGAGCTGAACGTTACAATTGTGATATTCAGTGCTAAATCGGTTATAAATAATATGAGGAAATTGAGTTGGTAGAAGCAAAAACTATCGGGTTGTTCTTTATTACAGCAGTAGCAGAGATATTGGGGTGTTATCTACCTTATCTCTGGTTGAAAGACGGGAAATCTGTCTGGCTTTTACTACCAGCAGCTTTATCCCTAGCACTATTTGCTTGGTTGCTTTCTCTTCACCCAACAGCGGCTGGTAGGGTTTATGCTGCCTACGGTGGGGTTTACATTTTCGTAGCAATACTATGGCTGTGGATAGTTGATGGTATTCGACCAACTTTATGGGACATAGTCGGTGTGACGGTAGCGCTGATCGGCATGGCTATCATCATGTTCGCGCCAAGGTACACCTAATAATGAACTATTGAAACATTTCAAATTGAGGGGTATGAGCAAGCTCCACCTTAGGTCTGTCCCTATTTTGGTCTCAACATTAAGACAGCCATTTGACATCGACTTACTTTTCCCAAACTAACTTATCTCTCAGAAGAACATGTTTAATTGAAAAATTGATACATACGGAAGATAAAACATATGATATTTCATATGTTTTATTGCGTTGAATAGTTCCTATGTTTGATCCAATCCTTCTTTACAAAGCATTTGCTGAAGAAACTCGGCTTAAGTCTCTGCTGTTAATGCAGAAACAAGAAGAATTGTGTGTGTGATCTCATGGAGGCGCTTAATCTCAGTCAACCCAAAGTCTCTCGGCATCTTGCCGAACTGCGAAAGCACGAGCTTGTTATGGATGAGCGACGTGGTAAGTGGGTTTACTACCGAATCAATCCCAGGCTAGCTCCTTGGGTTAAGCAAGTGCTGGAGATAACCCTCAAGCATAATTTGGCACTTATCGAGCCAGAGTTGCAGTTCATCAAAGGCAAAACATTCTCGAATGGTATAAGTGAATAATGCTCTATTCAGTTGGTTTATCAATTTCATATTAAAGAGGTCTGTATGAGTAATATCTCAAGCTGTGGCGAAACCAGCGCATCTGAAAAAATGAGTTTCCTAGATCGATATCTAACCGTATGGATTTTTCTTGCAATGGCCGTTGGTGTCGGGGTTGGAGTGTGCTTCCCTCTGTCGGCTCAGTGGAACGAAAGCCTATCTGTAGGTTCAACCAATATCCCGCTTGCTATTGGCCTAATCCTAATGATGTACCCTCCATTAGCGAAAGTAAATTATAGCCTTCTAGGCGAAGTAACTCGTGACAAACGCGCGATAATGCTTTCTTTAGTGATGAACTGGCTCGTGGGACCGATTTTGATGTTCACATTAGCCATCATTTTCTTACGCGATCAACCTAGTTATATGGTAGGACTCATTCTGATCGGCCTTGCTCGATGCATCGCTATGGTGTTGGTTTGGAATGATATCAGCGGCGGAAACAAAGAGTACGGTGCAACTTTGGTTGCATTAAATAGCGCGTTTCAAATTGTCACGTATAGTTTTATGGCGTGGCTGTTTATTACTGTTTTACCCCCTTACTTTGGCCTTGAAAGTTTCGTTGTTGACATCACTATCTGGGATATTGCACAAAGCGTCTTAATTTATTTAGGCATCCCTTTCTTAGCGGGTTTCTTAAGCCGTAAACTATTAGTTTCAGCAAAAGGTGAACAGTGGTACAACGAAGTCTTCATCCCGCGTATTTCGCCAATCACCCTGATTGCGCTTTTGGCAACCATCGTTTTGATGTTTAGTCTGAAAGGTGAAATGATCATCGAGTTACCGATGGATGTGTTCCGTATTGCAGTGCCACTGATCATCTATTTTATGGTGATGTTTTTTTGTGAGCTTCTACATCGGGAAACGTATGGGGATCCCTTACGACCAAAATGCTTCTATCGCCTTTACTTCAACGGGCAATAACTTCGAACTGGCTATCGCCGTATCAATCGCTGTATTTGGATTAAACTCTGATCAAGCATTTGCAGGCGTTATTGGACCTTTGGTTGAAGTGCCCGTTTTAATTGCTTTGGTCAACGTCGCATTACGAATGAAGAAGAAGTACTATCCTCCCCATCATGGTATTAAAGCGCACAATCAATAACCATTCACAAACGTCATGATCTTGCCATTAAGCAGTCAATGAGTTCATCCCGATAAGAATGCAACAATGTAATTAGAATTAACCTAGGTAACTAACACCATTGCAATCCAGTAGGGAGGCTTGGTTGATGAGTAAGTAACATTCGACAGTGCTCCAAAAACAAAAAGGCTGCGATGGAGAGCAGCCTTTTTTACTACCCGTCATATCATGACGACTGGTTTTTGGGGCTTGCCAAAAGCTCCGCAATCGCTTGATCGTTTTGGTGACGAACATCCAAGCCAGTCACAAAATAAATCGTGTACTCACAAACGTTGCGCGCGTGATCGCCAATCCGTTCGACCGCGCGACCTATCCACGTGATCTCCAAAATGGTTTGATAGTGAGTGCCTTGCACCAGCATATCTTTATCATTTTGACGCAAAATATCGCCGTAGCTGTTGTCGATTTGTTTATCTAACATTGCTGCTTCTAGCGCATCGTGTGCATTGAGATCGTGAAAAGCGTTCATCGATTTTTGCAGCATATTGATCACGTTCGCGTTAATTGTTTCAAACGCATCTTCTTGTAATTCAATACCATCAAAATAGTCTTTGTCACCCGGATGGTGCTCCTTTAAACGCAACACCGCATGGGCGATCCGTTTAGATTGATCGCCAATTCGTTCAAGATCCATGATCGCTTTCATGATCGAAAACACCGCACGTAAATCGCGGGCTGCGGGCTGGCGTTTGACTAAAATATCAATGCAGCGTTGATCAATGGCCAGTTCTAACAAATTGATATTATGATCGTGTTCAATTACTTGCTTGGCCAGTTCGGTATTGCCTGTCATAAACGCATCGAGTGCGTCCCGCACCTGTACGATTACTAAATCACCCATATTCACCACGCTATCCACAATAGAACGCATTTCGCTATTGTAGCTATGAGAGGTGTGCCCATCGACACCATGAGTTGTCATAAAATTCTCCTAAAACAGTCGTTAACCGAAACGGCCAGTAATGTAATCTTCAGTGCGGCTATCACGTGGGTTGGTGAACAACTCACGTGTTTCGCTCAGTTCAACCAAGTTACCTAAGTGGAAGAAGGCGGTTTTATCTGAAACGCGCGCCGCTTGCTGCATGTTGTGTGTCACCATCGCAATGGTGTAGCTGCCTTTGAGCTCATCAATCAGATCTTCAATGATCGAGGTCGCGATAGGGTCAAGCGCCGAACAAGGCTCATCCATCAAAATCACTTCAGGGTTAACCGCAATCGCACGAGCAATACACAAACGCTGTTGCTGGCCACCAGATAGTCCGGTGCCCGGTGCTGATAAGCGATCTTTGACTTCTTTCCACAAGCCAGCGCGGCGTAAGCTGGTTTCGACGACTTCATCCAAATCGGATTTGTTATCTACTAGGCCATGTAATTTAGGGCCATAGGCGATATTTTCATAAATCGATTTTGGAAAAGGATTAGGCTTTTGGAACACCATGCCAACTTGAGCGCGCAGCTGCACCACATCTAAGCTAGGGTGATAAATATCTTGCCCGTCCAAGGTAACTGAACCTTCAACACGAGCCGTGTCGATGGTGTCGTTCATACGATTTAAACAGCGTAAAAAGGTCGATTTACCACAACCAGAAGGGCCGATAAAGGCGACCACTTCATGCTCAATGATATCCATATCGATGCCGTGTAGCGCCTTGGTTTCACCATAGAAAACTGTCACATCACGCGCGGCCATTTTAATTTGTGTGGCTTGGGCTGCTTCTTTAGCGGTGCTCTTTACCTGTGGTATCACAAGGGAGTGTTTGTTCATAATAGCTTCACTTATCATCTTTATTACCACCGAGTTTCAAAGCGTCGACGCAACCAAATCGCCAGCGCGTTTAAGCTAATCATTAATGCTAACAATACGGTGATTGCAGCAGACGTTCTTGCTTCAAAAAAGTTACGCAGTTCGTTACCTTGCCAGAGGAAAATCTGCACTGGTAGCGCGGTTGATTGATCGAGCGGTGTCGCAGGTACGCTGGCGACAAATGAGCTCATGCCAATCAAGAGCAGTGGCGCAGTTTCACCTAATGCTTGGGCGATACCCAAAATGGCCCCAGTCAAAATGCCCGGTAGTGCCAAAGGCAATACGTGATGGAAAACGGCTTGAGTTTTGGACGCGCCGATACCCAGAGCTGCTTGGCGAATCGATGGTGGTATCGCTTTCAATGTTGAGCGAGTAGCAATGATCACTGTGGGCAGTGTCATTAGTGTTAATACCAAACCACCGACAAACGGTGCCGAAAGCGGCAGCTTAAACCACAAAATAAACACTGAAGCGCCCAGTAAACCAAATACAATCGAAGGAATCGCCGCCAAGTTGTTGATGTTCACTTCAATCAAATCGGTGAACTTGTTTTTTGGGGCAAATTCTTCTAGGTAAATCGCGGAAGCGACGCCAATCGGTACCGCCAATACCATAACAATGAGCATCATAAATACCGAGCCCATAAACGCCCCAGCAAGGCCAGCCGAAGCTAATGAGCTGCGAGAATCGACGTTCATAAACAGCGCTGTACTGAATTTGTTTTGGATAACGCCACGTTCAGCGAGCTCATCCGCCCACGCGCGGGTACGAGCACTCAACTGCTGACGAGAGTCGGGTAGATCACGGTCGATGTTGCCTTTCAACCACACATCGACGTTGGCTTCCGCCAGTAAATCAAGACGTAAGGTTTGGCCGACCAGTGAAGGATCATTGACTATCATATCGCGCAAAGCAAAACGCTCGCCGCTGGTGATCAATTTGATCGCATCACGCTGGTAGCGAGTCGCTTCAGGGATTTCGTTGGCCAAACTGTTGACAATAATACGGTTGAAATTAACCATGCCGACGCTGCTTTGCCATGTGAGCATGCGTTGATTGAACTGCGCCGGGCTCTCATCACTTTGTTGGATGGGTTTGGGCTCTATTTTCACGACATCGGGGTCAAAGTAGACATCCAAGGTCACTGTCGCTTGCCAAAAGGCTGGAATACCTTTGGAAAGAATCGAAGTGAATAGTATCGCCACAAAACTTAACGCTAAGGCAACCGCGCCAATACCGAAAGCTCTAAAGCGGCGTTCACTGTTGTGACGTTTTTTCAGCGAGCGAGCAATGCGCAGTTTTGTTTCATTACGTTGCGCATAGGCATCGTCATCTTGAAGGTTAGTCATTTGAATGCTGTTGTCCATGGCGTTACTCATACTGTTCACGGTACTTACGTACGATAACGAGCGCGATCACATTAAGGCATAGCGTGATCACAAACAGGGTTAAACCAAGTGCAAAGGCTACTAAGGATTGTGGGCTAGCAAAATCGGTATCGCCGGTCAGTTGGTTGACGATGGTAACCGTCATAGTAGAGACAGCCTCGAATGGGTTGGCGGTTAATACTGGGCTATTTCCGGCAGCGAGAACCACAATCATGGTTTCACCAATCGCCCGGCTGGCGGCGAGCAAAACTGCGCCAGTCACGCCAGGTAGCGCGGCAGGTAGAACCACTTTGCGAATGGTCTCTGATTTGGTTGCGCCAAGGCCAAGCGAGCCATCTCTTAGTGTTTTGGGCACTTGAGTAAGAATGTCGTCGGATAGCGAGGAAATAAAGGGAATCACCATTAAGCCCATCACAATCCCCGCGGTTAGAGCGGAGGTGGCACGAATATCGATATGGAGCCACTGTCCCAATTCGCTCAGAAAGGGACCGACGGTGATTAAAGCAAAAAAGCCGTAGACGATGGTGGGAATACCCGCGAGCACTTCAATAATCGGTTTAGCTATCGAGCGAATGCGACTTGGTGCATATTCAGCTAGATAAATGGCGCACATCAGGCCAATAGGAATAGCGACGATTAAGGCAATCAAGGCGATTAAAAAGGTTCCTGCCAGTAATGGCAACATACCAAAGCCGGTTTGGTTCTCTGTACCTACTGTTGAGAAACGAGGGTTCCATGTGGTGCCGAAGAAAAATTCGCTCGGGCTAACAAAACTAAAGAAACGTAACGCTTCTCCAACCATCGAAAGAACAATGCCTACTGTGGTTAAAATCGCCACACCAGAACACAGAATCAGTATTATATGCAGTGCACGTTCGACTGTGTTGCGTGCCCGAAGATCAGGGCGAATTTGTCGAGTGCTGAAGACTAATCCGGCCGCGGCAACCGTTGCCATCAAACCAGTGAGCAATAAATAGCTGCGTTGTTCTAACTGCTTTAAGTAGTCTGCGGCGGTAATTTCTTGAGGAGAAAAGCTATCGAGTACAGCGAAACCGCTGGCGATATTATGCAGTTTATTCATCAGTACGTGAGTACCCTCCACGGCCGTTGGCTGCAGATCCGTAGGAAGGCTATCAACTACCATTTGCTGAATCAGTATGGGAGAACATAGGCTCCATACTATCCAAATTAACAAAGCAGGAACCACACACCAAAGCAGGGTTAGCATGCCGTGATAAACAGGGCGAGAGTGTAAACGCTGAGTTCCAGCATTGGTTGATGCTACTTTTTTACTGCGCGTCAGCCCTAAGTGGTAAGCCAGTGCCATTACCGCCAGTAGTACCACCATCAGCATCAGATTATTCATTGTTATTCTTACCTTATTAAAGCGTTAGCTTGAGCCGAAAACACTGGCCCAAGCTAATCAGAGAGCCTTAAAGGAGTTTGCGATTTTTAATGTTTTGCGACACCTGGGCGCGCTCTTTATCATCCATTGGGATAAGGCCTGCCGCTTCAAGTTGGCTACCCGTTGCGCCCATTTGTTCGCTCACAAAAAACTGTGCGTATTCGAGAATTCCCGGTACTACACCGACATGAGCATTCTTGATGTAGAAGAACAGTGGGCGAGAAACTGGGTATTGCCCGCTGCCAATGGTATCTAAGCTTGGGGTTACGCCGTTAACGGTCGCCACTTTCAAGCGGTCACGGTTTTGGTCGTAGAAGCTTAGGCCAAATACACCAAGCGCATTTTTCTGAGCATCAAGACGAGCGAGGGTTTCGGTATAATCGCCAGCGACTTCAACTACGCGACCATCGGTGCGAATCGCATTACAGAAGTTACCTTTGGCTTTTTTGTCCATCGCTTTGACTTCGGCAAAAGTCTCACAACCTGGGTGAACGACTTTCTCTTCGTATACTTCACGCGTGCCGTGATTAGAACCTGGTATCACAAGCAGAATTTCTTGGTCAGGAAGAGAGGCGTCAATTTGCTTCCAGTTGGTGTAAGGGTTTGACACCATTTTGCCATTCTGCGGAATTTGTGCTGCACCCGCTTTAAACACATGCTCTGGCTTAAGGGCAAAAGTGCCACTGTCGGTACGAGATGCGAACACAATGCCGTCATAGCCGACTTTGACTTCAATGATTTCTGTCACGCCATTCGCGCGGCAGCTTTCCACTTCAGAAGATTTAATGGCGCGTGAGGCGTTAGCAATATCGATGGTATTGACACCGACACCTTGACAGAACTGACGTAAACCGCCACTTGAACCACCGGAACCGACCACTGGCGTGTTAAATTGTGGGAAGGTTTGGCCGAACTCTTCTGCAACGATAGAAGAAAATGGCAAAACGGTTGAAGAGCCAGCGATTTGGATCGTATCACGTGCCATTGCTGGGGCAGAGATCGCGGTTGCGATGGTTGAAGCAAGCAAAAGCGCATTGCGTCCGAACTTCATAATATTTCCCTCATTAAATTTCATAACCGTAGACTGTTTTGAAAAGTCTTCCGTAAGCAGCTTTGTATTGTTTAGCTAGGTAAATTCTGAGAGGACAATGT